>DAOTWU010000652.1:0-6237 GCA_034435735.1 Anaerolineae bacterium
ACGCCTTCGATGGATTGGCGCACGAAGCTGGCAGTTTCAAAGGCTACAGCAATGTCAATGTCCTCATTACGCTCATTGATGTCATCAAGAACCGCTTTAATCTGGTCGTAAGCCTCTACAGTATTAGACTCTGCTGATTTGAAAACAGTCAGTTGGAGGCTTGCGCCACCATTCATGCGAGTAATAGCTGCAGTCGGGATGAAGACCTCATCACCACTTACAGCACGGTCTTGTACGGACTGTGGCAAAGCGGCGAGAACGTCTTCCGATAGATTTTGCAATCCACGCGCATCAAGGCGATTGAGCCATTCGGGATCACGTTCAGTAATATACTCAATCGCTTCTATTGTTAGGCCACCAAAAAGCTGTGGAGCAGCAGCAGCGCCCTGTGGACTGCTAAAAATGCTGTTCATGAAGTCGGTTGGCCCAGTAAATGGGAAGTTTGACGGGAAGCGGAAGAAGTCATCCGCTGTATCGAGTTCGATATTGTAGAACGCACCAACAAATTGCCACATGTCATTCAGGGCAGGCGCATCAGGGTCTGCAGGTGGCACATCGGTCGCATATAGTTCTGCTAAAGCAGCGGCAGCTGATGACATTTCGCCCGATGCAATCGCATTAAGCTGTTCGGCGACAGATTCATCTTGAGCCGCAATGACTTCTGCGGGTAAAGCGGCAATGGTTTCTGCCGAGAGCTTCAGCAAAACAGCGCTATCTAAATTCTCATAGAAGTTTGGTTCGTGGATGCTGAAATAGCGGAGAATAGCCGGCGTCAAACTATCGAAGAGGCGAACCTCATACCCTTCAAAACGCGCGGGCACGCTATTGTTGATGGTATTGAGAACTTGCGCAGCGCTGCCACCACCCAAAGCGACAATATCCGCCGCGGTGCGTAACGGCATATCGCCAAGCTCTGGCTGTTGGGCAAGCGTGTTCCACACGTCATCCAGCGGCGGCGCATAAGCGGCTAATTGCAGCACTTCGTCTGGCAGGCGATCAAACACTGCTGGGTCAAGGCTTGAGACAAATGTAGGGTCATGCTCCGCAATGAATGCGTAAGCGTCGGTACTAATGCAGCCTAAGAGAATTTGGCCAAAATCGACATTACCACCGGCCAAATCAAACAGCCCTACCTCACACTCACCAAGTGCGGCGACCAATTCCTGCGTATCAAATGCGGTTAAATCGAAACCGCCAGCATCGCCACCTTCGCCACCGCTAAACGCGGCGAGTTGTTCCGGATTGGCCATTGCATTGAGGAAGAGCGAACCGCTGAGGGTGTCTGTTCCAAGTTGTTCGGCCAATTCTGGTGGCAGCTGAATGGCAATTAAATCATCGGCTGTATCTAGCTCCAACCCCATAAATGATGAAGCAATAAGGTTGAGAATTTGTGGAAGCGCCGGGCCTTCAGGAATATCCTCAGCCTGCTGCGGCTCCGTTTGCGCAGATTCATCATTGGGGGTTTCTGTTGGTGTCGCTGTACTTGTTGTCTCTTCTGGCGTTGTATCAGATGTTGAAGCAGAAGCATCTTGTGTGCTGAAAACATTGAAAACAGCAACGGGGATGTCTGCAAAGCTAAAAGTGATAATTTGTGGCGGTTGAATACGCCAAGCAGAAGGCAACGGCACTGGGAGCGGTTCCACTGAACGCCCGGTGACGCTTTTCGCCAGTGCAGCAGCCGCTAACGCATCGCGAGTGAAACCATCTAGATTATCAATATATTCATCTGGTAAGGCAGCAAAAACCTCTGGAGACATCGCCGCCAAATGTTTGGCCTCAAAGTATTGAACCAGTGTTGGATCAATTTCCAGCATTTGCTGGATAATCTCTGGAGAGAGATCGTCTGTTTGACCAAGCGCGCCGACGATTTCGCCCTCTAAGACAAAATCATTGAGAACAGCGGCCACAGTACGGGTTATGCCACCGCCGATTTCTAGCAGGTCAGTTACATTTGAAAAATGCGCTTGTTGCCAACTATCTGGCAACGCAGGCGGGGCATCAGGGATGGTGTAATCTAAGGAAGAGAATTGGGCGACAGCCTCGTCGTTTAATTCGCCAACATCGAGCTTATTCGCGATAACTTCCCAAACTTGTGGGGAGAGGTTTAACAACAAGCTCTTCGGCTCAACATCGGCTAAAGCAACATCGACCGCACCTTCATCACCGGGCAGCACTTGCCCACCACGCACTTGCGCATTAGCCACAACATCTAAGGTGCGAAGTTGAGGAAGCACTTCTTGCTCAACAAGGCGTTGAAGCGCGTTTTTAGTACTATCGCCAGTATCGAGCTGGTTAGCAAGATAAGCCAGCACTTCTTGTATTGTTTCATCGCTCAACTGTTGCCAAACTTCTGGCGACAGTTGGAAGAGGAAATTGGGATCTTCTTCCGCAATGTAGATAAGTAAATCCGCAGGCACATCAGCCAGCAAGCGCGCCGCAAAAGCAACAGAATCTTCGCCAGCAGGTGGCTGTAACCGGCGAACTGGCAGCCAGATACTGTCTAGAACGTCCTGGATTTCATCCCTCAGGCGCTCCTGGCTAATGCCAAAGTCGTTACTTGCAGTGATAAATGCGCCGAACGCACCTGTAGTAGTGGATTCGATATTGACAATATCGGGCAGTTCAGCGAGTTCGACCTCAATGCGTGAGGTCAACACATTCAAAACCTGCTCACTGGACATACCAGATGCTTGAGCAAGGATGAATGTTGAAGGAAATTCAATTGAAGGCAAAAGCTCTTGCTTGAGCTGCGACCAAGCCACAGCGCCAAGCGCCATAACCGCTACAATTGCTGCGACAGTGACGAAGCGAAATCGTAGCGATAATCGGGTAAAAAAAGCAAACAACGGTTTCATAAGCAGGTACTCCCACTTAACTCAGGCCATATGGCATATATGTATAGCCGGCAAATTGTTCCAACTTTCTCAATTAAAGCACAAATTGTGATGCACTAAAATATAGGGTATGGGAAAAATCAACAAAATTAGACAATGTGTCGAATAATGAATTTTGTGTATTGAAACACACATCGCAAGAAAAAGGGTGAAAAACACAAGAAGAATTTGGATTTTTCCCTTGACAAAGAGAGGCGTGAATGCTATCCTTCACGGCGTAATCTAGGGGGCGTGGTGTAGCGGTTAACATACTGGCCTGTCAAGCCAGAGATCGCGGGTTCAAATCCCGTCGCTCCCGCAGAAAAGCCAATCCAAAAGGGTTGGCTTTTTGTATTTCTAAGGGCAAAAAACAAAAAGGAACACCATGTTCCATCAGTGCTAAAGTTCACAGGCAGACAGCATCTGAGGCAAATTGGTGTTCCTTATTGATTATGGTGGTCAATGATGAGCTGTCAAGTATAGAAAAATGCCCTTATAATCTTCCTCAAAACTCGACCTTTCACATAATATTAACAAAATTTATGGGGGCAAAATTGGCGATAGTAGTTAAGGCTTGCTAAAATTTACGCGGCACTTGCTGCTTTATCTAGTAGTATTAGAAAGAGTGATGAAAAATGAAAAAGACTCTACTCTTGTTCGTTTTAATTCTTGCCATCATGGTGATGCCTTTCGCTGCACTAGCGCAAGACAGTGATAGCGAAGGTGAAGAAGGTCCAGTAATTCCGGAAATGGGCTTCTGGGATGAGTGCCCTGCCCCGGAAAACTTACCAGAAACCGTCACCATTGGCGCTATTTTTGGACAGACGGGGCGCATCGCAGTTTATGGTGTTGGGCAGACGCAAGCTGTTGAGCTAGCTGTTCAGCATATCAATGAAAGCGGCTATCTGGGCGAAGGCACGACATTAGAAGTCATCTTCGAAGATAGCGCTGGCGACATTGATCAAGCCATTGCGGCGATGACAAAGCTGGTGGAGCAAGACGAAGTGTTAGCGGTCATAGGGCCAACGCTTTCAACAGAAGCTTTCTCTGCTGACCCGATTGCACAGGAGAATGGCACGCCGGTATTGGGTGTTAGTAACACAGCCAATGGCATCACGGATATGGGCGAGTTCGTCTTCCGCGATAGCTTGCCGGAAGCTTCGGTTATCCCTGGAACAATTGCACAGGCGAAAGAAATTCTGGGCTTAGAGCGCGTTGGCGTGCTATATGGTAATGACGATGATTTCACTGTCAGCGGGTATAATGTATTTATTGACGCTCTCAACGAAAATGACATTGAAATTGTTGGTGAAGAAACCTTCGCTGTTGGCGATGTGGACTTCAGTGCTCAATTAACCAATTTGCTTGACAAAGACCCTGACGCATTGGTTGTTTCTGCCCTCGCAGCCGAAGGCATTGAAATTATTTTACAGGCGCGCGACTTCGGCTTTGATGGCCCGATTATTGGTGGTAATGGCTTCAACACACCGGCTATTGCACAAGAAGCTGGTGAAGCAGCAGAAGGTGTTATGATTGGCGCGGCGTGGCACATTGATAACCCATCTGAAATTAGCCAAACCTTCACACAAGCATACATGGATGCTTATGATGCAGCTCCCAACCAGTTCGATGCCCAGGCTTATACTGGTGCATGGTTGATTGCTACCGCTATTCGTTGTGCTGATTCAACAGACCGCAGCGAAATACGTGATGCATTAGCATCCATTGAAGACTTTGACAGCCCGTTGGGCCTGTTTAGCTTTGATGAAAACCGTAACCCCGTTCATGACCCGATTGTTCAGGTTATTGAAGACGGTAGTTACAAGATTTTAGAGGCCGAAAGCGAAGAATAGGTCTGCTCAATAGCAACAGGGCGCAGGCAGATATGTACTGCGCCCTTATCAAACTAACAGGGGTGGGAGCGAATAATGTATAGAATGCTCCCTCTTTTTAATACCGCCGCTCTCATCATCAGGAGAGACAATGGACGACAAAACTTTACAACACATCATCAACCTATTATCTTTAGGTTCGGTATACAGTTTATTTGCTCTAGGCTATGCGATGGTCTTCAGCGTGCTGGGCGTTTTGAACCTGGCGCACAGCGCAATTTTTATGTTTGGCGCATTTATAGGGGTGCTAGTCGTTAGCAAAATAGGGATTACCATTTGGCTGGCGATGCCCATTGCTATGATAGGCGCAGGACTATTGAGCATCGTTTTAGAGCGCGTGGCGTTTTATCCCTTACGGCAGCGCAATGCGCCTCGCATTTCCCAGCTTATCAGCAGTATTGGTTTTGCCATTTTATTGGTGAGCATCGCAGAAATTTTATTTCAATCCATTTTTGGCAAACAAGATATTCGCTTTGACCGTGATTTAATCCCTAGAACACCCATTATGATTGAGGGCTTTGATGTTCGAATACGCCCCATCGACCTGGTTATTTTCATCACAGCGCTATTGTTAATGGTGGCGTTGCAGTACCTGGTGACACGCACAAAACTTGGCCAAGCAATGCGGACAGTAGCTTTCAATGAACGTATTGCCAGTTTATTGGGCATTAATGTCAGCGGCATTTACCTGCGCACCTTTTTTATAGCGGGTGCATTAGCAGGAGCGGCAGGGGTTTTATATGGCCTTGCATTTCGTATTCAACCATCTATGGGGCAAGATGTCGCATTACTAGGGCTGACTGCGATGGTATTAGGCGGCCTAGGGAGTATTCCTGGTACAGTAGCGGGCGGATTTATCGTAGCCGGGTTGCAAGAATTCAGCACGGCGGTCGGTGGCAGTGATTTGCGCAATGCTGTTGTATTCCTGTTGTTATTCGTCATTTTACTTGTGCGACCACAAGGCTTGCTTGGACAGGCAGAACAAGATCGTGCATAGGTATTCACTAAAGTGAGCAAACTATGGATTTCTTAGCGAGCATTGGTTTAACGGAACCCGTCATTCAATTCATGCTTATCAACGCCATTTTAGGGTTGAGCATATATGTAACGTTGCACACGGGGATGTTTTCATTAGCACAAGCGGGCTTTATGGCCATTGGTGCTTATTCTGGCGTCCTTATCACCCAACAGCTAGGGCAACCGCTATGGGTTGGTGTGGTGGGCGGCATGATTATCGCCATGATTATCGCTGTACCCATTGGCTTACCAGTGCTGCGATTGCAGGACATTTATCTTGCTATCGCCACTATTGGCTTTGGGGAAGTGGTCAGAATTGTTCTGCTCAATTTTGATAAATGGAGCAGCGACATATTAACCCAGCTCAATGGTGAGACGGTACAAGTAGAGTTAATTATGGGGGCACGAGGTATCAAAAATATCCCCAAATTAACCGAAACTTGGCATTTAATCGC
>DAOTWU010000653.1:0-4064 GCA_034435735.1 Anaerolineae bacterium
GAAGCGTTACGCCCCTATTCTGACTTGGGTAAACCTGTACTAGCGAGCTGGATGGGCGGTGTTAGCGTCGAAGCTGGACAAAAAATCCTCAGTCGCGCCAATATCCCAACTTTCGATTACCCTGATACCGCAGTGCGCGTTTTTAATTATATGTGGCGCTACAGCTACAACCTGCGCAGCTTGTACGAAACGCCTGTTTTGCCAATGGATGAAGGGGAAAACACCCCGAACCGCCAACGTGTGGCAGAAATCATCGAGCGGGCGCGGGCAGAAGGGCGCACTATCCTCACCGAATCAGAGTCTAAAGAGGTTTTGGCGGCCTACCACATCCCCACTATACCGATGGTTATCGCAGAAACAGAAGATGAGGCCATCGCCGCTGCTGAAGACATGGGATACCCCGTTGTGCTTAAACTACATTCGGAGACCATTACACACAAAACAGATGTTGGCGGTGTGCGCCTCCGTTTGATGAACGCTGATGAAGTACGTAATGCTTACCAACTCATCAAATCAGGGGTAACTCGCGCTGCTGGCGCAGAGCATTTCCTCGGTGTGACAGTGCAGCCAATGATTAAGCTGGATGATGGCTATGAGATTATCGTTGGTAGCAGTCTAGACCCACAATTTGGGCCGGTGTTACTCTTTGGTACGGGTGGTGCCCTTGTTGAAGTGTTCCAAGACAGCGCTCTGGCGTTGCCACCACTCACGACAACGCTCGCCCGTCGTATGATGGAGCAAACAAAAATTTACAAGGCGCTTCAAGGCGTGCGCGGGCGTCCGCCAGTAGATTTGGAAGCCCTTGAGTTGCTATTGGTGCGCTTCAGCCAGTTGGTTGTTGAACAACCGTGGATTAAAGAGCTGGATATTAACCCGCTATTCGCTTCATCAGAGCGCATTCTGGCGCTGGATGCGCGGGTAGTGCTCCATGAGCCAGATACGAAAGCGGAAGATTTACCACAACCAGCCATCCGCCCCTACCCGATTCAATACATCTCGGACTATACGGCTGAAGATGGCGAAACATACACCATTCGCCCAATCCGCCCCGAAGATGAGCCGCTATTGAGCCGCTTCAATGAAATTCTCTCTGACCATACCGTAACTATGCGCTTCTTCTCGCCAGTAGACCTATCGCAGCGGATTCAACACGAGCGGTTAGCACGGCTATCGTTCATTGACTATGACCGTGCGATGGCACTCGTTGCGGTGCGGCGTAACCCCACAACAGGAGAAGAGGAAATCGCAGCGGTTGGGCGGTTAACAAAATCGAGATTCGACGATGAGGCAGAATTCGGCATCACGGTTGGCGACCCTTATCAAGGACAGGGGTTGGGCACAGAGATTATGCGGCGGTTGATTGATGTTGCTCGCAAAGAGCGCATCGGGCGGCTGATTGGCTATATTTTGCCGCAAAATGGCAGCATGTTGAGCCTTGCGCTCAGTCTTGGGTTCGACATCAAACACGTTCGCGCCAAGAATATCATGGTGGCAACATTGAATTTGCGCGAACTAGATTAAGCAATCAAAACAAGAGAACGCAAAAGGGGCGTGGCCAATAACCACGCCCCTTCATTTACTTTACTAAGCCAGCGTTATTTCCCTAGACGCTTTTTCAGCTCTTCGGTCAAGGCCGGGACCACTTCATACAAGTCACCGACAATGCCATAACGCGCCAGCTTGAAAATTGGGGCTTCTGGGTCTTTATTGATCGCCACAATCACCTTGCTGCTGCGCATACCCGCTTGGTGCTGAATAGCGCCGCTAATACCGCAGGCGATGTATAAATCGGGGCTAACGACTTTACCAGTCTGCCCAACCTGATGGGCATAAGGGATGAAGCCAGCATCGACAGCGGCACGGCTCGCGCCAACAGCACCACCAAGGACATCAGCCAATGGCTGGATAACGTTGGCAAAACCGTCTTGCGCTTTCCACACCGTCGCATCTTCTACACCATCGGGGGCGGGTTTCGGATTATTGGCCATGCCGCGCCCACCAGAAACGATGATGGCGGCATCCGTGAGGTTAACCGTGCCTGTTTCTTCTTCAAAGCTCTCAATTTTCGTGACAATGTCATCTTCTGAGAGGACAGCATCAACCTTTTCAATATCGATGCTAGCGCCGCTATTCGGCTCGTTGGGCTTAAAGGCGCGCCCGCGAATAGTGAGGAATAGCGTGCCTTCGCCACTACTGCGCACTTCGCTCAATACTTTGCCAGCATAGGCTGGGCGTGTAACCACGACTTTATTGCCATCAAGCGAAAGCTCTAGCGCTTCGGTAATCATGCCGCTATCGGTATCAGCAGCAGAAGCGGCCAGCAGTTCACGTCCGCGGCTTGTGCCAACAGCAATCACCACAGCGGGGCTGTTATCCTGCACTAATTTGGTGAGCAAAGCGGCATAAGGCTCTAGGCGAAAGCCTTGTAATGTCGCATCTTCACAGATAATGGCTTTATTTGCACCATACTCGCCAGCTTGCGCAGCAACCGCCTCAGCGTTTTCCCCGAACACGAGCGCGACAAGGGGCACACCCAGACCATCCGCCAATGTACGGCCAGCGCCAAGCGCCTCCCAACTAGTGGGGTTGGCAGCGCCTTTGAATGTCTCTACCCATGCAAATACCGCGCTCATAGTACCTTCTCCTCAAGCAACTTCTCGACCAAGGCAGCAGCTTGTTCCTGTGGTGTGCCTTCCAGCATCTCGCATTCAGTCTCACGCTCTGGCAGGTTTTTATAGGCAACAATTTCCACGCCTTTAGCAGGCGCATCAACGCCAAGGTCTGCCAGTGACCAAACAGGGATTTGGGCTTTTGCAGCCTTGCGAATACCAATAAAGGACGGATAACGTGGCTCGTTAATGTCCTTCATCACGGTAATCACAGCAGGTAGGCGGCTGGTGACAATTTGCTTGCCCTGCTCTAGCATACGTTCCACGCGAATAGTGCCAGCGGCATAGTCCACCTCTAAAATGCGGGAAACATAGCTGAGCATTGTCCAACCAAGCTTGCGGGCAGTCTGGTAAGCGTGCTGGTCTGTACCAACATCAATGCTTTCTTTACCAAAGATGACGAGATCTACATCACCCATCTTCTTGACAGCGCCAGCGGCAGCGGTGGCATAGTGCAAGCTGTCGAAGGGGTCTAGCGCCTCATCTTCAACCCGTACCGCTTCATTTAGCCCCATAGCTAGGCTGTGCTTGAGCGCATCATTATGCGCTTCTGGACCGATGGCAACTACTGTGGCCTTGCCACCGCCGTTCTTAGCTTGAAGGATGCCTTCCTCAAGCGCATACTCATCCCATGGATTGACGACGAGGCCAGCATCGCCCCATGTGACGTTGCCGTTATCATCCACCACCACTTTGGCGGCGGTATCCGGCGTACTCCGTGTAAAAACGACTACATGCAAGGGAAAAACCCTCCTAAAACTCCAATAGTTCACATAACTAACGCTATTATTCTACCCGTTTAGCGCCATAAAATCTAATAGAGATTTGATTAATTTTGTGCAATTCGCCGTAATTGCACGAGAGGGCTAGCGAGTAAAAGCGAGAATATCAGCTTCTGGTGACCAGTAACTACCATCGGGTAAACGAGTTTGCGGAGAAAATATAGCACTGGTCAAATTAGCGCCCTTCAAAATAGCGCCCATTAAATCAGCGCCAACCAGTTTTGCACTCCATAAATTAGCGCTAGTCAAATCAGCTTTATGCAAAATCGCATCTGTAAAATCGCCGTTGGCAATATTAGCCTCTTTCAAATTGGCTTGGCTTAAATCTGCCCCACGAAGCAACACCATGCGTAAGTTGGCGCGGCGCAAATTAGCTTGTTTTAAGCTAGCATTTTGAAGATTGGCCTGACGCAGATAAGCCTGCTGTAAATTGACATTTTTCAGATTAGCCCCTTCAAGGTTAGCAAAAGCTAAGGCGGCTTTAGCCAAATTCGCCTTCTCTAATTGAGCGCCAGCAAGCGTCCCATTTTTCAACAAAAGGCGCTCCTGCAATTCTTCGATAGCGGCGAGGGCTTCTGCATTAATGTTACTACGCATCTGTTGAATCAACATT
>DAOTWU010000654.1:0-3077 GCA_034435735.1 Anaerolineae bacterium
TGAATGACGTTATCAATATAGGTGAAATCCCGCGTTTGTAAGCCATCGCCATAAATAGTTGGTTGTTGGCCATCAAGCATCGCTGTGATGAATAGCGGAATCACAGCGGCATATTGCGATGTCGGGTCTTGTCGTGGCCCAAACACATTGAAATAGCGCAGGCACACAGTTTCCAGTCCGTAGGTGTCATAAAACACCTTGCAATAATACTCACCAGCTAGCTTTGCCGCGCCATAAGGGGAAATTGGCGCGGGGGGCATATCTTCTACTTTATAATCCCCTTCAATCTCGCCATAAGCTGAAGATGAGGCCGCATAAACCACACGTCGCACACCACTGTCGCGCGCAGCTACTAGCACATTCAGTGTGCCTGTGACACAGTGCTCATGTGTCTCTAGCGGATTGCTGACGCTACGCGGTACGGAGGGAAGCGCCGCTTCATGAAAAATTGTATCCACACCCTCAAATATAGGACGAAGCGCCTCTAAGTCGGTGATACTGGTATTGTGAATATGTAACCGCTCTCCTGCTCCATCGAGCTGCTGAAGATGGTTCAAGTTTGCCTGTCTGCCTGTGAGCAGGTTATCAATCACATGAACTGTGTGACCATCCTTCAAAAGGCGCTCTGCAATATGCGAGCCAATAAATCCGGCGCCGCCTGTGACAACGTATGTTTGTGGCATAAAGTGGCTTATCCTCCTATGAGCGGTCTTTGAAGCGCTCAATTAGTGCATACATCACGCCTTGACTATGGGCGATGCTTTTTGTCTCCCAGCCATATTGGTCAAGTATGTTGATTGCTTTAATCATATTGCGGAAAGTGCCGCCCCACGATGAATCATAAATGATGATATAACGCTCTTCTAGTGTTTGGAGCGTATCGGGATTATCGACAATATCAGCGGCTCGAATAGGTGTTGAACTATCCATAATCGCATTAAGCCTTCAATCTGTATTGAAATGTTCATTTATTATAGCTGGTAGCGGCGGCGAATATAGAACATCAACACAAATAATCCCCCCAGCACTGCCAACGCAAACAAGCCAATGACCAGCGCAATGCGCGGGGGGGCAGCGCTGACAACCAGCCCAATGCTGCCATATAGAACGGCGATAGTGTACATGATAAATAGGGTTTTTCGCTGGCTGAAGCCGAGGCTCATCAGTCGGTGTGATGTGTGGTCTTTCCCCGCTTGAAATGGTGAGCGCCCCTCTAAAATGCGGGTGAATACAACCAGATTGATGTCAAAAATAATCACCGCCAGCACTAGAATAGGGACCATCCAAGTGACGCCCAGCGGTTGCGCGCCAAATTCCAGTTTGATGCCCAATACGGCCAGAATAAATCCCAGCACTAACGCGCCCATATCCCCCATAAATGTGCTGGCAGGGTTGAAGTTGTAAATGAGGAAACCGACCGCACTGCCAAATAGGGCTGCGGCTAAGCTGCTGACCAGTGTTTGCCCAGCCATCAGCGCGATTACCATGAAGAAGCCCGCCGAAATAGCTGCAAGCCCAGCCGAGAGGCCATCCATGTTATCCAGAAAGTTGGTTGCATTGGTGAGCGCCACAACCCAGATAATCGTAATTGGCCAGTCCAGCAAAGGTGTTCCAAAAAGGTGTACCTGTATACCCACCGCAATTAATATGAACGCCGCGCCAATCATCGCTACCAGCCGCACACCAACACTCAGGTTATAGCGGTCATCTAATAGTCCTGTGATGGCCAGCACTGTCGCCCCAATTACCAGCGCGCCAAACTCGGCTAGATACTGCGGCGGACTGAATAACCAAAATGCCAGCAGAAAGCCCATGTAAATGGCTAACCCGCCCATCATTGGTTTATGGTCCATATGTATCTTGCGTTGGTTGGGCTTATCTACAACGCCTAGCCGCATGGCAATTTGGCGCGAAACGGGCGTTAATCCCAGTGCTGTGGCGAAGCCAACCACCATGATGGGGACATATTCCATACAGTACACCTTATGATTTTTGAACTAACGGGAAGCAGTATACCCCAAAAGCGGGGTGGGATTAAGAGAAAACACTGCGCTATGGAAGCTCCCCCGTTTTCAACACATGGACTAAACGGCGGGCGAGTTGGTGCAGGCTATGATATTGCAAAACGCCTTTTCGTAAATTCCACCCTATATTTTCACGTTCTTCTGGCGATAAAGCTAGTAGTGTTTTTAACCGCTCATGCAGTGCTTCATGAGCGTCAGTGGAGGGGATAGTCAGAAGCGCTTTATATTCCCCCAGCACGGGTTCAAAAGCGGGGTTAGTGACAATAGTTGGGATGCCGCAGGCCATAGCTTCTAAAGGCGCTTTATCAAAAAGCCCCACAGGGCTGAGGTTTACCGCGACTGTTGTGCCTTGATAATAAGCCCGTACACTCGCCCGATTTTGATCGCCAACGAAATGCACGTTTTCAGCAACCCCCAATTTATCTGCGAGCGCTATCAGTTCATCTCGGTATGCTGTGCTATGGCCATCGGGGACGCCACCAACGAATATCGCATCCGCTTCCAGCCCCGGCAAGGCGCGGATGAGCGTCTCTTGATGTTTGATAGGCATGATACGCGCCACATGCACAATCATCGGCTTTTCCAGCGCTGGCCGCTGCATCGGGAGGTTAAAGTATTTAGTATCGACACCATGCCCCAGAACGCGGACTTTGGGCGAGGGAATCGGGAAACTGCTCTCTACTGCGGTGACTGCTCGGTAGCTAAACCGCAACGCCCAGCGCAAGCCGCGCCCTGTAGAGCGGTGGGTATACCACAGCGTTTGCCGTATACCGCGCAAGGTTAGGAGAGGGGCAGCCAGCAGCGCAAAAATCTGGTTCATATGGGCGAAACAAGCGTCATAACGTCGGGTCATGAGTAAGCGTGCTAGCAGCCCATAAAAGATGAAAACACGCCGTGCTCGGCTGTAGCCATGTTCTCGCCCAGTCGAATATACCCGCACATTATCAGCCAGTTCCAGTTTGCCCGCTTGCGTGGTGATAACGTCAATATATTCGCAATGAGGGGCGAGGGCGTTAATCCACTGGGTGGTAAACCCAAGTAACGAGTCTTCGG
>DAOTWU010000655.1:0-2772 GCA_034435735.1 Anaerolineae bacterium
GTGACGTTGGCATCTGGGAGTATCATCTCGCCCATGGCGGTCTCTGCACCGACAAGGGTATAAGTTGCGTCGGTTGGGTTGTTGATGATGAGATTGAGAGGCAAACTCTCGGCATTTTCGGCGGGGATGACCCATGCTTCCCGTATTCGCAGCTCAAAAGCTGGTTCAGCGGTGGCGGGTAAAGTGAATACGGCTATAACGACGAAAACCAGTACTGCGAAGGTGTATAAACGCTTCACGTGGGTGTAACTTCCTTTCGTATTTCGCCAATCTATGTTGTATTATAAAGTCATCATCCAAACATCCTAGTGCAATTGGTCATGAATATCTAAGACCATTGCAACTTCTCAGCAGATTTTACGTATTTTTAGATAGCTGGTGGGAAAAGCCTCTGCGGTGTGGGACTGGTAGCGACACTATCAGAATGTTAGGTAATGGAGCACGGCGGTTATGATAGCAACAGGCCAATATGTTGGTCGTTATAAAATTACAGGCGAGTTGGGTCAGGGGGGCATGGCCACCGTTTATAGCGCGATTGACGAACGCCTAGACCGCCCCGTAGCAATTAAAATCATGCACCGCAACTTTTTAGAGGCGGAAGATTTCATCACCCGTTTTGAGCGCGAGGCGCGGATTATCGCCCGTTTGGAACACCCGAACATTGTGCCGCTTTACGATTTTGACCGCCATGAAGGGATGCCCTATTTGGTGATGAAGCAAATTGATGGCCAAACGCTCAAGGCGCGGCTAGTCAAACAGGGGCCGTTATCGCTAAATGAGATTGTGCAGGTGATGGGGGCGATTGCTGATGCCCTCAATTATGCCCACGCGCAAGATGTGCTCCACCGCGATATAAAACCGTCGAACATCGTGATTGATAAGCAGGGCACGCCCTATCTGACTGATTTTGGTTTGGCGCGGCTCGTCCAAAGCGGCCCCACCACCATGAGTGCTGATATGATGTTGGGCACGCCCCACTATATTTCGCCAGAGCAGGCTGCTGGCGATAGCGAACTAGATGCCCGCACCGATGTGTATTCCTTTGGTATTGTGCTCTATGAGCTGCTGGTTGGCCAAGTGCCGTTCAATGCCGATACGCCCTATGCCATTGTGCATGACCAAATTTACCGTGCCCCGCCCCCACCGAGTTCAGTAGACCCCGATATTCCGCCAGAGGTGGATGCTGTGATACTGAAAGCGCTGGCCAAAAATCCCGCCGAGCGCTATAGCAGCGCGGGCGAACTGATGCGCGATTTTGAGCGGGCGATGCGCGCGGGTGACCTGCGCGAGTTGCGGCCAGACCGCCACCAATCGGCGGCGGTGGCGCTTTCCGAATGGCGTCGGGCGGGCGGGCAGAGCGTTGTCCGCCCCAATAACGAAGTGCGAGAGCAGCGGACGCCCACCGGTAAAAAGCGCTATGTGCAAGTAGAGCGCAGTTTCGATACGACAAAATGGCCGCGCATGGACGATTTTGTGAGCGGTCTGCAACGTGGTGCGGAGCGTTTGGCGCAGTGGGGGCAAGATGTCGCCGAGCGCATCGAGGCGCGGATTGACCCGCCACCTAGTGAGGAAGAACTCATCCGCCGCGAAGTGAAGAAGCGGCTAGAGGCGTGGCGCGGCTTCCGTAACAACCTCATTGCCTATTTAGTGGTCAACCTGTTTCTCTGGTTGATATGGGCGTCTGGCGAAGGCCTTTTCTTCAATGGCGGCATTGATATGGGGCATATGTGGGCTAGTGGAGACATCCCGTGGCCACTATGGGTGACGCTAGGTTGGGGGATAGGCGTGGTTTCTCATGGCGTTAGCTATTATAGCCGTTATGGTGGCGGCCACCGCCGTTTTGAAAAAGCCGTAGACCGCGAGGTAGAGCGTTTGCGTCGTCGCCGAAAGCGCTATAGCCGCCGCAAGGGCAAGCGCGGAGATGACGCGCCGCTGGAGTTAGAGGCTGATAAGCCCAAGCGCGTTCGGTTAACGGAAGATGGCGAGTTAACCGAGAGCTTTGTGGAAGAAGTCTATGAGGATGAAGAGCGCCGCTATCGTTAAAATAGGGGAATGTTCTTATGAGTGTGGAGCTAGAAAATGACCTTGTTCTGCGCGTTGAACTCGAACTTACTCGCCGCAAATCGCAGAAGAAGAAAAAGGCTTGGCGTAGTTTATTCTCCCATATTGTTGTCTATTTGCTGCTCAATCTTTGCATTGTCATTATTGTTGCGGAAAGAACCCGTGTTTGGATCAATGGTGGGATTTCAGACGAACACATGCGGATTTTATCAGAATGGCAGTTATGGGTGTTCCTAATCACTTCGCTGGGGATGGCTTTTCACATTGGTTACTATTACAGGCGTCATGGCCGTAAACCTGTAGTTGCGCCGCATGACCGCCGTAGAGAGCGCTATAGCCGCCGCAAGGGCAAGCGCGGAGATAACGCGCCGCTGGAGCTAGAGGCTGATAAGCCCAAGCGCGTTCGGTTAACGGAAGATGGCGAGTTGACCGAGAGCTTTGCGGAAGAAGTCTATGAGGATGAAGAGCGCCGCTATCGTTGAGGTAGGGCAATGAACAATAGTGAAAAAGGTAGATCCACTTTTGTTATTTTAGTTATGATTAATTTAATCCTGTGGGTAGTTTGGTGGCCAAGCGCTAGAGGTGGGAGTAATTTGCCCTGGCCTGCCTTGCTTACGTTAATCTTGATTGTTCGCTTGATGCTATATCCCAATGAAGTAGAACAGCAAGATGATATAGAGAAATTTTCATACGATGGGAAATACAATACGG
>DAOTWU010000656.1:0-10002 GCA_034435735.1 Anaerolineae bacterium
ATTGGCGATAAGAATGCGCTGGCATCAGATTTTGATGGCCATGTGGCTGCATTCTCCGAGTTTGTCGCTGCTTTAGCTGCAAATGGTGCTGACGCTATTGAGGTTTGGAACGAGCCGAACATTGACCGTGAATGGCCTGTCGGCCAAATTAATGGCGCGAGCTATACCCAATTGCTGGCATCGGCGTTCAACGCCATTAAGAGCGCGAACCCCAATACCCTGGTTGTGAGCGGTGCGCCTGCTCCGACTGGTTTCTTTGGCGCGGCTGGATGTACTGAAAACGGCTGTAATGATGATGTTTTCATGCAACAGATGGCTGCTGCTGGTGCTGCCAACTTCCTCGATTGCGTTGGCTTGCACTATAACGAGGGTATTATGCCGCCTTCCGCTTTTAGTGGCGACCCACGTGGTGAATACCCGACCTACTACTTCTCATCCATGCTCAACCGAGGACTTGCGCCATTCCCTGCGGGAACAAAAGCTTGCTTTACAGAGCTAGGGTATCTCTCGCCAGAAGGTATGCCCGGCCCGTTGCCTGCTGCCTTTGCTTGGGCTGCCGATACTAGCGTTGCTGAACATGCTTCATGGCTGGCTGATGCGGCTGCCCGTGCTGCCCAAAGTGGTAATGTGCGCCTGATGATTGTTTGGAATGTCAACTTCACACGTTGGGATTCCGACCCCATGGGCGGGTATGCGATTATTCGCCCAGATGGCTCTTGCCCAGCCTGTTCACTGCTCGCTGCTGTGATGAGCGGCGGCTGAGTTGAATAGATGATGTTGATAAAAGGCCTGGTAAACTCCGGGCCTTTTTTAATCTCCACTCGCGATTGATGATTCTAGCTGGTAGGCTTGTAATCGCTCAAAATACCTGCGCAGGGTAGGGTGGCCATAATCTTCAAAATGACCCTTTACCATAGTTTCATCTAGCTTGGCAGAAGATTGTGGCTGCTGCGCTTTGGGCTGGAAGCGCTTGGTTTTTCGCTGTCTTTCCCAGCGCTCTAATAAATTACCCGCCCAACCACTGAGGGAGAATTCAATAATGCGTTTACCCAATCGCCATAGCCAATTGGGGCGATATTCTTCGACAGGAAAAAAGACCTGTTGCGCATTGGGCAAAAAGCTCTGTGTCCATTCGTTGGCTTGTCGTATTTGATAATATAGCGCGTGGCCATAGACAGGTATCATCTGGGTGACTTCGTGGGCGATAAATAAATCTTGCTTTTCCTGCGCCAAGTGGTTTTGGGCTAAAACATAGTTAGGGCAAATTTCTACACCAAATAAACGCCCAATTCGCACTATTACAATGGCCGCCGCCCGCGCTAACCATACGCGCCCCTCTGCGGTGATAATGAGATAGTCCAGGTCATCGTCTAGACTGCTGGCGTTTTTCATCGCTAGTGCGCCTGTAATCGCCACCATGCGTACAAAGGGCAATCGGCTTAACCAACGTCCCCAGTGAATGGCTTTATGCCATAGTTCTTGCGATGCCTGTTGCCGCTGTTGGCGTATAGCAACAAGCTCTTTACGTCCCCGCAACATGAAATACCCATCTTGTTCTTCAATATATGGTTGCAAAGTTTCATGCTGCAATTTTTTCAAGACTGTTATATATGGCACAGTGCTATCATGAACGAGAAAATGATGTATTTCCTCGGCGGTCATCGGGAAGTTGAAGACATCTGCATAAAGTAAAGTTTTTATTATGGCAACAGCTATGTCATCCACTAGACACCTCTGGGGTATATTGGGTACAGCTATTGTATAGGCGAATGCCGTTTGGTGCTTTGCGCTTAGGCTACGCTTAGTCGTTTATAATTAAAACGCACCATATACCCCATTTGGATGGCTATTATTGAGTTTCTTCTAAATCATCCCATGTCCATAACCACAGGTCATTGAATTGGCAAGAGGCATCTCTAAAACCAAAGCTCAATGCGCCGATACCTACTTCACCAGAATTGGCAACATAATCCAACACACCTGCAAGCTGGTAATCGACGTAATAAAGCAATTGCCCATCGTATACAACCACAATGAGAGTATGTTGCTCATTGGGGATAACTGAACGCTCACCGAATAGGCCGGATGAAAAGCCTTCTTCATCGCGCAAAGAAACCTCATACGCGCCTTGTTCATCCAAGTAGGCCACACTATAACGTTCTGCTTCTTGACGGTGAAAGACTAAGCCACAGGCTGAAAATTCATCGCCACCAGCCAGCCTAAAGCGCCCGCCAAACGCAAATTCTTCGTAAGTTGTGCCTCGCCCCAAATCCAGAACCGCTACGCCAGCATCAGGGGTTTGCACAAATGCTTCAGGTACAGTCAGCGCCATTGTTCCGCCATTGGCTATTACACGTTGCCGTTCTAATGATTGCACAATAAATGTGCCGTTGCCCGCAATGAGTTGCTCTGGGGCAACTTCATCTTCGGGGGTTGTGATGGTCAGGGTATCAAAACTTACTGTTATGCTACTGCCAATGGCATTGGCTGTTTCTACGATTAGGCCTGTACTCGCTTGTTGTCGTGAAGAGGGGAATGTAACCTGTCCAATAAAAGCCCCGTTGAAAAATGTGTCAATTGCGTTATTGCGTGCGAGAATTCCGAATTTGAAAGCGCTTAGATTTGGATCAATGGATGGGTGGACTGTCCAGTCACGTATAATAGTATCTTCACCATTTGTGGTTTCGATCACCCGCCATGCGCCAATATGACCCACTTCTATAGCGTAATAATGAGTGGGGCTATCTTGAACAATGAGGCCGATAGACCATCCTTCACGATATAGCACATTGCTAATTTCTATTTCGGCGTAAAAGTCGTTCAATGATGGTACAGCACTATTTGTCAAACGGGCAATTTCTCTTGTGCCTTCTAGTTGAATGGTGAGCGTGCCGTTTTCACTGTTCAAGCTAGCTAGACCGTTGTCACTTCGCCATGCTGTTGAAACAGTGAAATCATCTCGAAAATGCTCATTCGCATAGCCAGACAGCACGACGATACTGTACTCCCCAGCGCTATCGCCATATCCTCGAACTCGCACAGTATAGGTATCAGTGCGGGGTAGGGTAATAGCCTCTAAAATAGCGTTGTTATCTGCTGGGTAGTGACGGTCATCATTAGCAATAACTAGAACCCCGCTACTATTCCATAGTTCGACAATGGGGTCTAATGAGTCGCTTTGCGCTTCCACTCGTATTGAAATTACACTACCACCCAATGCCGTAAAAGCCCAATCTTGCGCCTCTTGCGCTGTAATAGTGCCATTTTCGGCTACGCCAATGACCAATACATTTTCCTGAGCCATAACAGGCCATATAGAGAATAGAAAAGCGGTTAAGGTCATAACCGCCAACAAAAACGAAGTTCTTGCTTTGTTCATAATGTGCCTTATGTGCTTTTCACCATCCATCGTGGGAAGCGCTCTTCTAATAATGCCCAGAAATGCTGAAAATCATCTAATGTCATCTCTGCACCGAAGAACCAACGTTGTTTTTCTGCACCATGCAACCGCTTCTGCTCACCTGCCATGCGCAAGTCTCTATCACCCTGTGGAGATGACCACTCTTTTTCTTTTCGCAATAGGGTGAAAGCATGTTTTGTGAGCAAATTATTGAAATCGTCTGGCGAGATGAATGTATATACTGGCAAAAAACGCCCCTCTTGTTCCAGTGCTATGGCTATCATATACCATCCCTTTGGAACGCGTGTGTTTTTACGAATTTCGAAGCGCCAAGTTAAAACATTGACTTGTTGGCTACCATCAATATCTTCTTCGATTTTGTTTTTGCGGATGATTTTGATATGCTCATTATCGACTTGTACCAAACGCCCGCTTTTCCAGCGTTGTTTGAGCAGTTTTTCTAATAGCTGCGTCAGGCCATAGGTGATTAAAATTGTGCCGATAATCGCTAAGATATTGAGACCATCACTTGAAATCAACCAATCAATGACGAAATACCATAGCGGCAATTGCACCAGAAATGCCAGCATCACTGTAAAGCGTATGCCGCCATGTTCTGGATCAACAGTATATGACACCTGTTGACTTTCTGGAGCGACAGATGAATACTCTAAATTTGTCATTTCCCACTAATCTTCTTTTCAACCAATACACATAATGCCACGATAATAGAATCTCAATGCCGTTCCGTAAAGCCTTATTGATTTATCACCTGTTATTCAGCTTTTTTCTTGGCGATGAAAATCGCATGTGGTTGCCCCATCTGGCCAGGTGCGAAAGGCTTAAAATCAGTTGTCACCACATTTACACCTTCAAAGCCAACTCGCCTCAGTAATGAGGCAACCGCCTGCACTGGATATGCCCGAAGCACTTGCTTTGCTTCATCCCGTAACCAAACATCGCCATCACGCTGGAAAATCTGGTAATAGCGTGTTTGTACTTGACGGTCATAGTCAAATTCATCGTGGCTGATAACCAATAAACTGTCATCTTCAAAAATCACTTGCTGGGTATTTTGATTTCTCGCTGCTAGCCCTTCAATTGTCAACAAGTCAAAAATGAACCAACGCTCATTTCCCAATAGCGCTAGCGCATTCTGAAAAACTTGCTCCAACTCTCTCAAGCTCTCCATATCGTTGAATGTCTGCAGTGCCATAACCATATCGACTGGGGTAGGCGGGTCATCAAAAGTTAAAATATCCGCCTCTATCCAGTTGATACCAGTTTGTCCAGTTTTCTGGTTTTTTCGTGCTTGTGCCAACATTGCTGCTGATTGGTCAATCCCAATAACAATATAACTATGTTCGCCAAACCAATTAGTGACAGCGCCTGTACCGCAACCAATATCTAAAATACGCCGCCCCAGCCAACCATTACGCTGAACAAAATTAAGTATGCGTGGCGTCATTTGGGTTGCAAATTCAGCTAGCCCGATGCGGTCATAAATTGGGGCTAAAATATCATAATCCCCCGCCATTATCTTTTTCCTTTAATTCATCGAAATAATGACAATTACAAAGTAGCCTAACACAAAGACCGGTAGTTCGCTACCGGCCTGCTGTTAACAAACTGTCAGTATAAAACTTACGTGCGTTTTGTTGGCATCCAATACCCTTGACCAGGAACGGTTACGATATAAGAAGGGCGTCGTGGGTTTTTCTCTAATTTCTGCCGTAATCGAGAGATATTCACCCGTAAAACCGAGTAATCGCCCTTGTAATCATCGCCCCAAACTGATGATAGCAGCTCATCATGGCTGATGACTTTTCCTGCATTGCGCATGAGGGTAACGAGGATGAGATATTCAATCGGGGTTAGATGTAATCGTTTGCCATGTATCGTCGCTTGCCGACGTGACATATCTAATTCTAACTCACGTACTCTTAAACGTGTTTCCGGCTCTGGCGTCCATTCTACCCGCCGTAATAATGCCCGAACGCGCGCAATCAGCTCTTCGGGGGAAAATGGCTTAGACATGTAGTCATCTGCGCCAGCTTCCAGTGCAATAACACGGTCGCGGTCTTTGCCATAGCCGCTGAGGATAATCATGGGCAAAAACGATTGCGCCCGTACCTGCCGTAAAATATCCAGCCCGCTGATGTCTGGAAGATTAATGTCAAGCACAACTAAATCGGGCGATAAGTTCTCAATTTCGTTTAATGCTAGTTCTCCACGGTCAACAGCAACCGCATGGTAGCCAGCATCTTGCAATAAGGCGCAAACGACTTCAGCGGTATCCTCATCATCTTCAACAATTAAAATTTGAGCTTCTGAGTTGTCAGACGTTAACATAAGCAAACGATAGCCTAACTGATATGTAACACCTCTATTTTACGCTAAAGCGACAATCCGCACAACAGCATGCGCTAGGAATTTCAAAGATTTACGTTTCTTAATGTAAGCAAAATAAAAAGCGCACATGATTAAATGCGCGCTTTTTGATGGGCGATATTGGACTCGAACCAATAACCTCACGAATGTAAGTCGTGTGCTCTGCCAATTGAGCTAATCGCCCAAATCGCCCGCATTATAGGCAAAAAATGGTCTTCTAGTCAACCCTTGATTAAATGCGCGGGGGTGTAATACCTTGTTGCCCTTGGTACTTCCCTTTCTTATCTGCATAAGAAATTTCGCATTCTTCATCCGCTTCAAAGAAGATTACCTGAGCGATGCCTTCGTTAGCGTAAATCTTGGCGGGGAGCGGCGTTGTATTGCTGATTTCTAGCGTAACATGCCCTTCCCACCCTGGCTCAAATGGCGTTACGTTGGTGATAATACCTGCTCGTGCATAAGTGCTTTTGCCAACCGTAATGGTCAAAACGTTACGAGGAATGCGAAAATATTCTACAGAACGCGCTAGCGCAAAAGAATTTGGTGGGATAACACACACATCCCCTTCAAATTCAACAAATAAATCTGGCGTAAAGTTTTTAGGGTCTACAATAGCTGAATATACATTGGTAAAGATTTGAAATTCACGTGCCACCCGCATATCGTAGCCATAAGATGAAACCCCATAACTAATGACTCCTTTGCGGACTTGCTTATCGACAAATGGCTCTATCATCCCCTGTTCTAAAGCCATTTTGCGTATCCAATGATCTGGTTTTAAGCCCATGGTTTATCCCTTTTAAGCCCTCTAAAGATGTTTTGTTTTAATAGGGGCGCGAGCTGATAACCCGCGCCCTAAATTAGTCATTACATACGGTCTGGTGCGCTCATACCCATGAGGTTTAAGACACGCTTAAACACCACTTTAGCCGCGCGGTAGAACCGTAAACGCGCCTTTTGTACATCTTCGGGCACGTCACTATGCAAAGCACGTACTTGTTCATATGTTGGATGGAAAACTTGTGCTAGCTCGTGGGCGTAAAATGCTAAGCGATGCGGCTCTAATTGGTTTGCCGCTATTTCTAAAACTTCGCCTAATTCCAACGCTTTACGCAGGAAGCGTAATTCTTCCTCGCCCAACAGGCTTAAATCAGCGTCTTCATCACTGATGCCACGTGCCTCTGCTTCTCGGAAAATGCCCGCACAGCGCACATGCGCGTTTTGAATATAATACACTGGATTTTCGTTACTATTGGCGACAGCCAAATCCAGATTGAAGTCCAGGTGAGAATTGGGGTTACGTGCTAGCAAGAAATACCGCACCGCATCTGCGCTCGTCATCTCTACCAAGTCATCAAGTGTATCGTAAACGCCACGCCGTGTGCTCATCTTGACTTCTTCAAGCTCGCCCGTTTCTGGATTTTGGCGGACAGCCCGCACCATTTGTACGATGATGACATTGATTTTTGAGGCATCCATGCCAAGCGCTTGAATTGCGCGCTGCACCACTTGATATTGAGTGCCATGGTCTGCGCCTAATATGTTAACCAGCAAATCAAAGCCGCGCTCCAGCTTGTTCTTGTGATAAGCGATGTCTGGTAGGGTATAAGTTGGTGTGCCATCACTTTTGACCATGACACGGTCTTTATCATCGCCCAAGGCTGTACTGCGGAACCAGACGGCGGGTTTTTGATTGGCGGCAGCGGCTTTTTCTTCTTCGCTAGCGCCTTCCCAAACGGCGGCTTCATAGATATAGCCGCGCTGGCGCAATTCTTCTAAAACCGCTTCTACAGCACCACTTTCATAGAGCGAGTTTTCATTGAAGAAATTGTCATGCACAATGCCTACTTTCGCCAACGATGCCTTAATCCATTCAAACATCTTGCGTTCCGCGAATTCTTTGAATGGTTGCCAATCAGCATCGACCAGCGCGTCACCTTCTTGTTCTACCAACTCGCGGGCAAATTCAATCAGATAATCCCCTTGGTAAAAGTTAGGGTCATCTGGCCCAGGAATTTCTATATCGTGGCCTAATTCGGCCAAATAGCGAATTCTAAGGCTGTTGCCCAAATGTATCATCTGCTGGCCAGCATTATTGAAATAATATTCCCGTTGAACATCCCAACCCGTTGCTTCTAACACACGGGCTACAGCATCGCCGACGATACCGCCGCGACTACGCCCTACAGTAATTGGCCCGCTGGGGTTAGCGCTGACAAATTCCACTTGTGCCCGTTTGCCTTTGCCTAGTTCTAGGGCATAGAAGTTATCGCCTTCTTCAATGATGGTTTCTACTTGTTGTTTTAGCCATTCTTGATTAAGCCGAAAGTTTAAAAATCCAGGTGGTGCAACTTCTGCCGAGTCTATAAAGTCCGCTTCTGGTAAATGTGATGCAATGGCCTGAGCAATATCCAACGGTTTCATCCGCGCAACTTTTGCCAATTGCAGTGCTATTGGGCTGGCATAGTCGCCTTGTTCAGGGTTTTTAGGGGTAGTAATCGGAATTTCAGGTATATCAAAAGCAGGTAAATCACCCGCTGCTTGTGCTTCAGCAATGGCTTGGGTAATGAGTTTAGCATGCTCTTTGGGTAGCAGTTTCATAACAACCTCATTCTGGGGTAGGGTGGTCGCGTATGGGGACGCATTTTAGCAAAGACACTACAAGTCGTTAAGTTCAGATTGTGCTGGGGGCAAATGCTAAGTCTATTTCAAATGGTGTAAGTTGATAATGCCATATTTATCCACCGTCGCGATTTTGCCACAGTTAGGACATTGCCACCCACCATCTCTTTTTTGCATAAGCGCCTGCTGGCAATGCGGGCATTGTAAAATTTCTTCTAAATAACGAGGGCCAATTACTGGTGAATGGCCGTCTTTTTTCGCCCAAACTTTATTATAATCAACTTGCCACAGCTCAATATCAACTTGTTGCATCCCATAATCAAGCAATAAATCAGCGAGTTCATCATTATCCCAAAGCCTGCCGGGCATCCACTTAGACAAGCGATTTGTGATGAGAAGTGTTCCCCCTGGACGCAGCACCCGAGCCAACTCTCGCAAGGTTTTCTCTGGAGATGGGGTGAATTCTATGGCTTCTAAGCACGTTACAACATCAAATGTGTTGTCATCAAAAGGCAATTCATCCGCCGAACACCAGAGTAAATCCACACGTTGATAGCCTTTGAGCTTGCTTGCGGCTTGTTCCAACATTTTATGACTTAAGTCAACAGCCACGATGCGCCCCATAAAAACAGGGTTATCAAGCAAGGCAAGCGCCATCCGCCCTGTGCCTGTCGCTGCATCCAGAACCAATGGTGTGCGGTGTGGCGCAATGCGAGAGAGAAGCGGTCGCGCTAGTAAATGTTGCTCGTAAGTTGGTTCGAATTGCTTGATATTGTCATAGCGACGGGCGTAAACATCGTATAGCCAGATGACCAACCGCCGCCCAAGATATACGCCTTCAGTTTCAAATACTAACCACCAAATGAGAAAAACCGCGCAGCCTGTGACCAGAATAGCCAGTGCTAAACCACCCATAGCTAATCCAGCAGACCAGCTTCACGCAAGTATGGCACGCAGTGTTGTACACCCTCTTCTAGAGATGTTTGCGGTTGCCAGCCGAGATAGTCTTTTGCCTTTGCCATGCTATAGGCGTTTTGCGAGGTGACCATTCCTAAAATGTCTTGCAAATCCTGTGGTGTGCCGCGTAAGCGCATAAATACATCTAAAACAGGCACAATCATGAATTTTAGCAACCAAATGGGTATACCTAGCCATTTATCATGCCCGGCTAATTGTTGGTAAGCGCCGATAAATTCTCGCCATGTTGGTGGTGGAGACATGGTGCAATTGAAGGCCTCTCCCGCTGCTTTGGGGTGTGTGGCTAGGACAAGCATTAAATCGACGACATCTTCAACAAAAATCGGGTATGTTGTCCCGCTTCCATCACCAATCCAAATGGTAGGCTCGCGTTTCGCAAGTTGGAACATGACCTTTGTCCACATATGGCTATGGGGGCCATAAATGAGGCCAGGGCGGATGATGCTATATGCCAATCCTGTTTGCTTTGATACATCTAAAAGTGCTTGTTCTGCTTGGCCTTTCGTGATGTTATAAGCCACACGGCCAGGTTTCAGGGGCGTGGTTTCATCAATGATGCCACGATGTTTATAGCCATAAACTGCAATTGAACTAACATGGACAAACCGTTT
>DAOTWU010000657.1:0-1550 GCA_034435735.1 Anaerolineae bacterium
CCATACGAAACCACGTCAGGGCGTCCGCTGGGGCGCTCTTTCGTTTCCCCTGTTTGACAGCGGCAGGCGATAAGGGTTTAATTATACGTAGCCTATTAATAACCGCTTCTAAGGGGGCACACATGCCAGATGTTTTCCTCAGCCACAGCAGCAAAGACGATGCCATCGTCACCCGCCTACACAACGAAGTTGAAGCCGCCATTGAGGGCTTTGATGTTTGGGTAGACCACCAAGACATTCAAGGGAGCGAAAATTGGCAAACCGCCATTGATGAAAATCTGGCACGTTGCCCGTTTCTCATCGTCGCCCTCTCGCCAAACAGTATCGCCTCAGAAGAAGTCACTGCCGAGTGGCGGCGCGCCCTGACGCTGAAAAAGCCCGTGTTGCCGGTGGTCATCGCCCATTTTGACCTCAACACTGTACCGTCACGGCTGGCCATCATTAACTATATTTTCTTGCGTGATGAAAAAGAGTGGGAAGCCAATTTCCCCAAGTTACTGGCTGTTTTACAGGGCAAGCCGCAAGATTTCGCTGAGCAGTTCGTCAACTTCTCGCTGCTCACCAAAGCCTCGCAACCGGTTGATGACCGCCTCATCCGTGTGCCCCTGCATGGCCGCGATGGCGACTTGCAACAAGTCATCGCCTACCTTGATGAGGGCGTCACCCAGATTTGCGGCATTGGCGGGCTGGGTAAATCCCGCTTGGCGTTCGAGGTGGTCATGCGCATGCCGCTAGAAGAGAATACCGCCCTATGGCACCGTTGCGATAAGGGCGAATCCCATCCCGACGATGTTTATAACTTGTTACGCCGTCATTTTGGCCTTGCCGAACAGGCGACACAGGAAGATATTCTAGACATTCTGAAGCGCCGCCCGCGCCTGATTGTCCTCGATAATGCCGAAGACATCGCCAGCGACGACGCCCGCCGCCCCGCCTATCGCGACCTCATCCACAACTTGCGCAATGCGGGCTGCCGCGTGTTGATGACCAGCCGCGTGCTGTGGGAAGACATCACCGCCGCCACCCGCGAACACCGTCCCCAGCCATTAAGCGACGCCACCCCGATTGTCCTCGATATGGCCGAACAGCTCTACAACATCCGCCAGCAGGTTGAGCCGCACGCCGCCCAACTGGCCGAAAAATGCCACCACCACCCGCGTTTGATCGAATGGGCACTGAGCGAAGCCCGCCGCCTGCCTATTGAGCGCGTGCTGAAGCGGCTGGATGATTGGCAGGGGCGCAAAATTGAAGAGCAACTCAACGCCATGATTAAAGCCCAACTCGACGATATGCAACAAGCACCACACGGCCAACAAGCCCACACCGCCCTGCGTTATTTGGCCGCTTGTGTGGGCAGCTTTGATGCTGAAGCCGCCTATGCGCTCTGTGGGATTGACGACGCCGACGACGCCGATGACGCCCTAATGTTACTCCAACGCTATAACTTCCTGCGCTATGACGCCAGCAGCAAGCGCTATAACGTGGATGACATCGTCCGCGAAGTGGTGGGGGTGGAAGCGGGGGCGCGCGAACGCCATTTTGACCATTTC
>DAOTWU010000658.1:0-2013 GCA_034435735.1 Anaerolineae bacterium
CCATCAGCGCGGCGCTGCTGGATAATCTCATGAATGACAGTATTAAACTCACTCATAACTTTTGGCCAGCGCATATGTAGCGGTGTTGGCACCCATTCAGGGAAGATGTCAATCGTGTTATTGGCCTCTTGGAAGAAGTCAAGCGCGTGGGAAATGGTGTTGACTTCCCGCGTTACGTCGGTGCTGAACATGGTGCGGGCGATAATTTTCAACGTCAACTGCATCATCTGGCGGTTAATGTCTATGACTGCACCATCTTGCCAATCCGCGATTGTCTGGCGGGTCAGCGTCACCATTGTATCAGCATAAGCCTCAATGCGGCGCGGGTGCATAGCTGGCTGAATGAGTTTGCGCTGGCGTCGCCATGGCTCACCTTCGCTAGTCAAAAGCCCCTGCCCTAAAAAGCGCGCCAACCCACGATTTTCATCGCGATAATCAGGCGATTTGTAAAAAGATGCGGCGTGCGTCACTAGAACGTCGTGAATAATATCTGGGTCACGCGTGAAAATTATAGGGACAGAGCCAATCCACTGAATGACGAAATCTCCATATTGCTCAAACATATCAGCCATGAACTTAAGCGGGTCTTGCATATATTTGCGCGCAAAGCGCAATTGTGAAATGAGACTGCCGCTAATTGGTGGCGGGCCATCAACTTGTTTGGCGGCGATTGGTTGTTGAATCATTGTCTGATTCCCCACTAGTTATGATATACTGTGTTTCATAAGTCAGCTTAAATGACTTTGATATAGGGAGTCAACAAGGAAATCATCTAGCATATAACTTAATAGACGGGTGTCTATAAATGCAAACTGAAAAACAACTAGACAAGCGGCAACAACGCTCTCGAAAATTATTAGGTGAAGCCATTATCTCATTAATTTTGGAACAGGGTTATGAGAACATCACGATAAAAAGCATTACTGAGCGGGCAGATGTTGCCTATGTGACGTTTTTCCGCCATTTTGAGAGCATTGACCATTTGCTCAGTTGGGTGCTAGAAGAGAGTATCAATGCGCTGGTACAAATGCATGAGCAAAGTTTGAATGATGAGACCAGGAGTGCCCCAGAATGCTTTATCCAAGAAGGGCTATTAATATTTGAGCATGTCGCGCAGTATGCCGATTTATACCGTATTCTGTTCACCAGCCCGGGCGCACTGGCGGTACTGAAGAGAACGAAAACCCATGTGAGTAAACTGGCGATAGAAGATTTTCAACGGTGGATTGATGGCACGCCCTTGGTCTACGAAATACTGGCGATGAGCTATGTCAATAACCTCTTCGGCTTGATTGAATGGTGGCTAGAGCATGATATGCAACCAGACATCACAACAATGGCGCAAATTTATACCCAAATCAGCCTAGCGATACGGCAAAGCGACACCCCACACCTGTAGACAAAATGCGTTAAAATGTTGTTATATTTCGAAAAATTTATAAACTTAAGCCGTGAAAAAGAGAACCCCGATTATAATAGTGAAAGGTAGGTAACTTAGTTATCAGAATAGATTTTAAGATGGCAAAAATAGATTTACCCGACCCTCTATACCAATCTCTCAAACAACTAGCGGAAAGTCGTAACACCTCCGTCGAAGACCTCCTCATTGAACAAATCACCCGTCACCAGCATATCGACCAGCTATTCAATATCGCGCTGGATATTTTGTGCGTCACCGATACTGAGGGATACTTTAAGTATGTCAATCCCGCCCTAAGCACCTTGTTAGGGTATGATGAAGAGACCCTCAGCACCCAGCCCTTTTTCTCTTTTGTGCATCCCGATGACATCGACAGAACCCAGCGAGAAATGGCCAAACTGCTCAAAGGCGGCATTGTCCATAACTTCGAGAATCGTTATCGCCATAAAGACGGGTATTATATCTGGTTATCGTGGTTTGCACGGGCGGATGAAAGTCGCCAACTTATCTATGCAATAGCGCGAGATATAACCCGCAACCGCCAATTGCGCAACACTTTAGCCAGAAGTGAACAGCAACTCCGCGCCCTAGTT
>DAOTWU010000659.1:0-4228 GCA_034435735.1 Anaerolineae bacterium
CAGATGCACGGGCTAAAAGTTGGGCACGTTGCTGTTTTAACTCGTCGACACGGTGTAAGGCTTCATCACGCTCAATTCGCAGTTGGTCACGCTGTTTTAGCGCCGCCTCACGGTCAGCAGCAAGGTTTTGAACATGTACCTGCAATGTTTGAATACGCTCATCATATTCATGAATTTGGTGGAGATGCTCTTTCAGGCGGGCGCGCTCCTGTAAAAGCACTTCACGGTCAGTATTGGCAGCATCTAATTGCTTTTGAAGCGAGGTACGCTGCTCAAATAAACGGGCAATAAGCTCTGGTAAACCAGATAGGCCACCCTCTACGCCTAACGCTTCTAATTGTGATTCAAGGTGTAACAAACGGTTGCGGAGTTGTTCACTCTCCGCTTCTAATTGCGCTTTTTCAGCGCTCATCTTATCGAGTAGCGCTTGCATCTCTTGAGGGATAAACGTGCGATCATCTGCCCGCAATTCATCCAACTCGCGCAGCAAACGATCACGTTGAGCTTCTAAATCAGCCTTTTCACGCTGTAACGCTTCAACCATAGATTGTACAACCTGTGTGTCATCAGTTGCGGTTGCCCCTGTAATGGCGGCTTCTACCTGTTGAACGCTACGCGCCAGCATATCGCGTTGTTGAGCAAGTTTTTGCTGCTCTTCTTTTAGTGCAAGAATTTGCTGGGAAATAGATTGTCCTTCTTGGGAATCCTCTAGCCGTTCAGCAACTCGGCTGCGCTCATCATCTAGTTGAAGCTGGAGTTCCATCACCTGCTTGCTGAGCTGTGAGATTTGTTCGCGGGCATATTGAAGTTCAGCTTCTAGCGCTTGGCGAGCATTGATAACGTCCTGTTCATCGACATCATCAAGTGGTTTACCCTCAATAATGGCCTGTATGGCGCGCTCTTCCGCCATGCGGCGGGCTTCTTGAGCCGCATAACTTAATGCCAATAAGCCCGAGGATACGACAGCAATACTTTTAAGGAGTTCCTCTTCACCCCGTAACATCTCCTGCTTTTTATAGGGGAAAGCCACAATCAAGATGGCAATTAGTTCATTGCGATACACAAGGGGTTGGATGTAGGCTGGGCCAATTTCTGTGATGTCCAAACGGGTATAAAGGTCTTGTAGCTCGTCGGCGTTGCGATCTGCAAGCAAGGGGCGTTGTGCTCGGCGATCGATAGCATTCAGTAAGGTGGGTTGTGTGCTCAAATTCAAAGACAGGCCAGCAATAGGTTGTTTTAATGCACGATCATAGGCAAAGACAATATCGGCATAATTGGCATCTTGTAAACGTAACAATAAGCCAATATCCGCTTTAAGCACTTCTAAAGCAGCATGCACGACTTGTTCTGGTATCGCGGATGGGGTGGCAGCATCAAGAATGATGCCTAACGCCCGCATCAGCTGTACCGATTCTCGCTCTATGGGGGATAATTCCCGTTTAGGTTGTGGTTGGGGTGGCGCCTCTGATTTGGCCTGCCCCAGTGGAGATGGTGCAGGCGTTGCGCTTGATAATTCCGATTGCAAGTCAGCAATCACCATGCGATAGACGACAACGGGGATAAGGCTGAGGGCGGCGGCTAAAGCTAATCGAGATGGACCAGCAAATTCGCCTATAAGATTGCCTTCCACCGTTTGAACAAGAGTAGTGATAAAGCCAAAGAGCAGAATGATAAAGAAAACTATTTTTAATGGTGCATCGATAATTTTTCTGAAATAGGCCAATATCACGACTGCACCTAACAATGAGATAACTGCCGCAACAAATGCCCAAGTGACACTGAAAATTGTGAGGTTAAAATCTATCAGTGAAGCGAGTTCTCCCCATTTGATTGCTGTGAAAACATAACCAATAGCGCTGAGAATGAATATTAAGAGAACGGCTAAACTGAGAAAACGGGGAGGGGTAAATTGGTCTGTGCTGATAAAGGCCCAACTAATGATGAGAATAGTGGCCACAGTTACAAAGCGCTCTAGTGGTGGAAGTACTAAAATGGCACTTTGCTGGGTGACGAGGGCAACAACAGCCCCAACAAGTAGCAGTGCCCAAGCAAGCAAAGCAGCAAAGATTGCCCAAACATAGCGGCGTGGGAGATTGCTCTGGGGGCGGCGCAAACGATGACCCAGTGCCATAACAAAAGCCGCTTGTAACATAGCTACGGCTATCAGGAAGAATAATAAATCTCCCGGTGGCCGAACAAAGAGATTTAAGAAGTTTAAGGATGTTTGCGACACCAGATGTATACCTTATTATGTCAAACCCTTGTAAACAATGGTAAGTATATCACGATTCTAACAATCCTAATGTTGGCTTGTCGTTAGAGAACTCGCTAGACCTGAAGGAGATAGGATAGCAATTGACTGCACCTATGCTGTGGGATAGACTGAAGCTGAAGGCTATACCAAAGCCATCTAATATCATGAATGAGAGCCTATGCAAAATCCACAAGGTAGAGTGCGTTTAGCGCATTTTATCAGGCGTATACCATATCTTATTGGATTAGCTGCACGTCTATATCGTCTGATACAGCCTAAATATTCAATTGGTGTTGTCGCCATTATATTTAATGAGCGAAATCAAGTCTTGTTGGTGGAGCATGTCTATCACCCATTGCATCCTTGGGGGTTACCTGGTGGCTGGATTGGGCGCAATGAAGCACCAGACCAGACAGTGAAGCGCGAGATACGTGAAGAGCTGTCGATGGATATAGATCCACTAAGATTGGTATCTGCAGAAATTACTTATCGTGGCCATCTTGATATGGCGTATCTGTGCCAACCTAAAGATGCAATTGGTCAAATGAGTGATGAACTCTTGGGTTACCGGTGGTTTGATATTGATCAGTTACCGCCAATGAAGCGTTTTCAATATGAAGCCATTTTGCAAGCCTTAACGCTAGTCAATGAGGCAACAGAGCTGAACTATGACAGATATAACATTCGGTAAACGGCGCAAACAACGTCGCTGGCCAATTTTGCCGATTATCTCTGGAATTTGTTTGCTACTGGCAGTGGGGCTATTTACTATTGAACTGGTGAATTTCAGCCAACAAGAAGACCGCTTGCCAAGTGATGTGGTAGTTGCTGGCATACCTGTTGGAGGTATGCAACCAGCAGAGGCGATGGCGCGCTGGGAAGAAGCCTATGCTGCACCAGTGGTGCTGTATTATAACGAAAGCCCTATTCTACTTGATCCAGCAGCAATTGGTTTTAGAACAAACCGCGAGACGATGATTGCTCAAGCGCTGGCAGCAGGAGACAGTGGTTCCGGCTTTTGGGTGCGGTTTATCAATCATATGTTGGGGCAAGGCCAAACAATCGCCCATAATATCCCCCTAAGTGCTGATTATCAACGGGGTTTGTTGGAGCAATTTTTACAGGATATTAGCGCGCGCTATGATAAGCCACCAGGACGCCCCGGCTATGATTTAACAACCTTAACCACCTATCCAGGCAACCCAGGCTTTGAGCTTGATATAGATCGTGCAATGGACATGATTGATGCAGCATTGCGTGACCCAGTTAATCGTGCGGTAGTGTTGCCTATGCAAAACGCCGAGGCACATCGTCCATCACTGGAAACCTTGCGCGAGTTAATCATCACTTACCTTGATTCACAGGGTTTTATCTATGATGGGCAAACAACTGTGGCATCGGTCTATATTATGGACCTTCTCACAGGTGAAGAACTGAATATTTTAGGGGATGTCGCCTTTTCCGCTGCAAGCACCATCAAGGTTGCCATTTTGGTTGACTACTTCCGTCATTTAGACTTTTCACCAACACGGGAAGAAGCGTGGCTAATGGCGAATTCCCTATTATGCAGTAACAACTCGTCATCTAATTTGATTATGCAGAGTATTGGTGGCGGGCCACAACAAATTTTCGCCGGTATCGCCAGTGTAACAAACACAGCGCAATATATTGGTGCGCGCAACACATTCATTACTGCGCCGTTTGACCTTGGCATTGAAGGGCAGCAATTAGGCTCTATCCCTGCACCGCAAACCTCCCCTAACCCGAACTTCAATACAGAACCAGACCCCTTCAACCAAACTACAGCGGAAGATATGGGCACTATTTTCAATATGATTTACGATTGTGCCAACTACAGTTCTGGCTTGATGGTTGCCTTCCCGAATGGCAGTTTCAATCAAACGGAATGCCGCCAGATGTTAGAGTTGATGAGTGGGAACAACTTAGAGCGGTTGTTGCAAGCCGGGCTACCGC
>DAOTWU010000660.1:0-4175 GCA_034435735.1 Anaerolineae bacterium
AGATGGTTGCGATTTTGGGTTTCACGGGCGCTCCATGCCGCACCACGAATGGCGAGATTATCCCCTTCCGAACCACCACTGGTAAACACAATTTCAGATGGTTTGCAATTGAAAATGTGCGCAACTGTTTCGCGAGCAGTTTCGATAGCGGCTTCTGCACGGCGGCCAAAACTATGCGCGGAAGAAGGGTTTCCATAAATTTCGCTAAAATATGGTAGCATCGCCTCAACCACACGCGGGTCAGTTGGTGTAGTGGCGGAATGGTCTAAATAGATATTATGTCCAGTCATTATGAGGCATCCACAGGAATTTTTCAGATATTGGCCTTTTTATTTTACAAGAGTTCGTGACCAATGTCAGTAATGAGAAAAGAAAATAGCATTAAACGATTAATCGTTCATCGAAAAGTGAAGCATATGGGGCTATAATAGCGACGGTCTATTTTGGGAGAATAATCACCAAAAGTAGAAACCCTTCCTACTGTTTGGTGTTGCTTTAATCGGGATTAACTCAGGAGAATTGCAATGAGCATCATTACTTATATTCACGGTCGGGAAGTTTTAGATTCACGCGGCAATCCAACAGTTGAAGTAGAAGTTGAGTTAGCGGATGGCGCCTTTGGTCGCGCTATTGTGCCTAGTGGCGCCTCTACGGGGGAATATGAAGCATTAGAGCTGCGTGATGGCGACAAAGAGCGCTATGGCGGTAAGGGCGTATTAAAGGCGGTTGAAGCAGTTAACGGGCCAATTGCTGAAGCGCTCATCGGTGAAGATGCCTACAATCAGAAAAGCATCGATGAAACCATGCTTGAGCTTGATGGCACTCCCACCAAGAGCAATTTGGGCGCTAATGCAATTCTAGGCGTTTCAATGGCTGTGGCAAAGGCCGCTGCCGCAAGCGCTGGATTACCGCTTTATGCCTACCTTGGCGGCGTGCATGCGCATGTTTTGCCCGTACCTATGATGAACATTATGAATGGTGGCAAACACGCCGCAAATAGCACGGACTTTCAAGAATTCATGATTATGCCCGTTGGTGCAAGCAGCTTTGCGGAAGCGTTGCGCTGGGGCGTTGAAATTTACCAAACCCTCAAGAAAGTGCTGCACAAAAAAGGCTACCCCACCAGCGTTGGTGATGAAGGCGGCTTTGCACCGAGCCTGGGCAGCAATCAGGCAGCACTTGATGTTATCATGGAAGCGATTGAGCAAGCGGGTTACACCCCTGGTGAACAAATCCGCATCGCGCTAGACCCAGCGACCTCTGAAATTTATGAAAATGGCAAATACCACCTCAGTATTGAGGGGCGTGAACTCACTGGTGAAGAAATGGTTGAGTTCTGGGCTGATTGGGTGGAACGCTATCCAATTATTTCCATTGAAGATGGTTTGGCAGAGGACGATTGGGAAAATTGGAGCCGACTTGTTGCTGCCATTGGTGACCGTGTGCAAATTGTGGGCGATGACCTACTCGTCACCAACACAGAACGTGTGAAGCGTGCCATTCGCGAAAAAGCAGCAAATGCTTTACTCTTTAAAGTAAACCAAATCGGCTCACTGACGGAAGCACTGGCAGCTGCCCAGTTATCACAACGTCATAATATGACCGTTGTCACCAGCCATCGCAGTGGTGAAACAGAAGACACCACCATTGCCGACCTTGCTGTGGCAATGAACGCGGGTCAAATTAAAACTGGCGCACCAGCACGCACCGACCGTGTCGCCAAATACAACCAGCTCCTGCGCATTGAAGAAGAATTAGGTGATGCCGCAGTGTATGCTGGGCTAGGCGCCTTTGCCAACCTGAAGCTTGATGTTTAGTTGTGGCATTCCGGCGCCACCTGAAAGGACAGGCAGATGGTTAAAAGCCAGATAGAAGGTAAGCGCACTAAAATCGTCGCTACGCTTGGCCCTGCATCGTGGGATAAAGAAACTGTGCGCCAAATGATGCGTGCGGGGATGAATGTTGCTCGTATCAATTTCTCTCATGGGGAACATGAGCGGCATGCAAAAACCATCGCGATTGTACGGGAGGTGGCGGAGGAAGAAGGGCTTGTTGTCGCTATCATGGCGGATATACAAGGCCCTAAAATTCGCCTTGGGGTTGTGGCAAATGAACCAGTCACGATTAAACCGGGCGATACTATTGTGTTGACCGAAGATGATGTTCCGGGGGAGAATGGGGTTTACCAACTCCCCCACCCTGAATTTATCCGTGATATTAAAGCAGGTGACCCACTACTGCTAGATGATGGTAATTTGGAGTTTGTGGTTCGCGAAGCACGCCCCAAATCACTGGTCTGCGAGGTTGTGATTGGTGGCGAAATCAGCTCCCGTAAGGGGGTAATGGCGCCAAGCTCTCATTTAACCCTACCTGCTATCACAGAAAAAGACCGCGAAGATATTGAATTTGCGCTAGAGCATCATGTTGACTACATTGCTATGTCTTTTGTGCGGTCAGTAGAAGACATTCAAGAGCTGAAGTGGCTCATACGGCATCTTGGTGGCGATGCGGCAATTATCGCAAAAATTGAAAAGCATGAAGCGCTGGAAAATCTCGAAAAGATCATCGCAGCCACAGATGGCATCATGGTGGCGCGCGGTGATTTAGGCCTAGAAACACCAGCAGAGCAAGTGCCTTACCAGCAAAAACGCATTATTCAGTTGTGTAATGAGGCGGGGAAACCCGTTATCACCGCAACGCAAATGCTCAGTTCGATGGTGGATAGCCCGCGCCCAACACGGGCAGAAGCAAGCGATGTGTATAATGCGATTGTCGATGGTACAGACGCCGTGATGTTGAGCAATGAAACTGCCGTCGGGAAATATCCCGTGCGTGCGGTAGAGACCATGGCGACAATCGCGGTTATCGCCGAACAACAATTATGGGAAGAGGGTGCCCCCCGCTGGCGCAGCCATGATATCAATAATAAGACCAGTGAAGAAATCATCTCTGATGCGATTAGCGAGGCCACATCTCGTATCGCACAGATGCTCAACCCTAAAGCCATTGTCACATCAACAATGACGGGCTATACCGCACGGCGTGTGGCGAGAGAGCGCACGAAAACACCAATTATTTGCGTCACGCCGAACGGAGTAACCTATCGTAGAATGGCACTGGTTTGGGGCGTGATACCGCTCTTAGTACCAGAGTTCAATACCATTGATGAGATGATCAGCACGATTGTCCGCGCCGCATACAATGAGGGGTTGGTTGAAGTGGGTGATATGCTCGTCATTATTGCCGGCGTACCGTTTGGCATTGGCGGACAAACGAACTTGCTCAAAATACAACGCGTGGGCGAATCTGGCGAGATTTAACCCCTAATAATCATCCCCATCAATAAACTCGAGCGATTCAGCTGCGTTACCGGTTTGCTGGTGCGCAGCTGTTGTATTTGGGGATTGAGAGGCCAACCAACGATCATCAATTTGTGGCTCTTCGTAATGGTAGTGCTGCTGAGAAGTGGCGTAACCAGTCTGCAGTTGGCTGGTAGCACAATGCGGGCAAAGATTCCACGATAACTCAAGTAATTGACCACAGCGGATGCAGGGCTTTTTAAGACGGGTATGGCAATAGGCGCAGGCCTGCCAATCATCATGAACACGCTGACCGCAACCGGGGCAAGTTGGCTTCTCTTCGATTTCTTGCAAGAGGGCTTCCTCTTCGAGAGAACGCTCATATGCCTCTGCTAGGGTTTCTCTAGGGCGAAGCAAGATATAGATAAAAACACCGGGAATTGTGAGCACAGCCACAGTTATTGCGGCAAGTAATTGCGCGAAAGTATCGCGCGTTCGGGCGCGAATATCACGGTATGTCCAAACAATCAACGCCAGCCAGAATGCAGCCAATACCATACCAGTATAAACAGTAGCAATCAGCAAAAGATTATTCAAATCAGCTTCGGTCATTTTGATTGCCTCTCCAATTTGCCCGATTGAGCACAGTATAGCAGTGTGAAGCAGGTGACGCAACGCATGGTTAACCACAAATAGGATTGAGCATGTTAAAATTTAGCAAGTCACTTAAGGAGAGAAGATAATGCAGCCAGGAGATTTCCAGCGCTTTTCAATGCACGATTTACCAGAAAACGAGCGACCACGTGAGCGATTATGGACATATGGGCCACAGGCGCTATCTCCTGCTGAATTATTGGCCATCATTTTACGAACAGG
>DAOTWU010000661.1:0-5153 GCA_034435735.1 Anaerolineae bacterium
TGTGCTCGATGCCAAATACGGGCGAGCCATTTAGGGGTTAACCGAGTGGGTTGCCATGTGAAGTTTTTGCCCATTGGCGCAGGAAGATTAGCGCGTGTTGCCCCAGCGACGAACAATTTATATGGCGTTTCGCCATCAATACGCGCTAATGCCGCAACTAGTTCCCGTACATAACGCCCAATGCCGCCGCCCTGCTCATAGGCCGCTGTATAGTCAATCGTGATGGGAAGAGTCATAGCTACTAAGCTTTAATGAGCGAGCTATTCTACGTCGTTATACGTCCAATAGCGATTGGCGAAAAAGTTCCATATCATCACGACGAAGATGCCAATAAATAGGGCGATATTAGTCCCCAGTTTTGTAATGCCTTCTTCAGAGAGGATAAATCCGGGCTGAATGGTATGAATGGTTTCATAGGCAATAGTGCCAATGAAGCCATAGGATAGAGTAATCCACGTTGTTCGTGCTAACCAGCCAATGACGCTCACTGTGGCAAATTGCGTTAGCTGTCGCCGAATGGAGCGGGTTCGAGAGTCGGGGTAAGTCCAATAACGATTCCATGTGAAGTTGCTCAAAATCGCACAGACAAAGCTAATGGTAACTGCAATGGCCACCAATGGTATGAAAAGCCCCACAACTGGCAGGGTGAAACCATTCGGATTTTCGCGCGAACCAGGCGGTAAAATAGTCGCTTGCAGCAGGTTCAACACACCAAAATCGACCACTGCGCCCAACGTGCCCACGATAGCAAACTTCAGGAAACGTTCAACTTCTTTCGCCTTATTGCCCCCTACACGGTTTGCAATGGCGATAATTAACCCATCTAATGGCGTGCGTAAGGCACGTGGTGTTGCGGTAGTTGTTTCTGAATTAGCAGCCTGTGACATACTCACGCTCGCTCACTCGCTTTCGATGTTTGTTGGTAAAGCACGGCTAAAAGCCCGAGTAAAACCCCTAGATGCAAAAACACATTATTCACATATAAGTTATCTAATAAACTGTGAAAAGCTAGATAAGTCCACGTGCCAAGTAGCCCCACTGCCACAAATCTGGCTAGAACATCAGGATGGGCGCGCGTCTGCCATGTGAGCCATGCAATAATGCCCCACATACCCATGTAACAAAGCAGGCCAATGATGCCAGCCTCAGCTAGAATATTCAAGTAGTAGTTGTGTGCATGACCAAGTGGCTCATCCCAGTTAAGCAGACGGTATTGGTCATAAACAACCTCGTAATTCCCCGCGCCAACACCTAGCCATGGATGATATTGCGCCATATTCAGGGCAGCTTGCCAATGTGCCAATCGCTCCACAACAGCGTAATTTTCCGATGTAATATCAACACCCCGCATATCATCGAAGGCGAAAAAATCGCTCCATGCGCTGCTGATGCGGTTGGTGATTGATTGGGGCAATGCGCCACTAAACCATAATATGCCTATAGCAAGGCCGATAGCCCCTGTCATCATGAAGCTATGCCAAAACTTACGTGGTATAGCAAATGCCATCACACCAATAGCGGCTACAGTTCCCAGCCATGCCCCGCGACTCCATGAAACCAGTAGACCGCCCAGCAGAATTAATGAGGCCATCCCGTAAAAAGTTGTGATGAGGATATGGCCTAACTCAACATCACCCTTTATTTTCCACCGTCGGTAGCTGCGTAAGCCATAGCCAATTGTTGCCGTTATGGCGATGGGCGTTAATATTCCCATAAATCCACCGAATGGATTTGGTTGCCCAAATGTGCCAAATGCACGGTAAAATCGCCCCAAAATCAGGAGATGGTCGGCACCACTACCGCCCAAGAAGATGTAGATTCCCACAATGGCGTTGGCCACACCCGCGCTAATCAGCAAAAACAGCAACCATTCCCACCGTCGTTTTTCCCCAGACGTGAGCACAATACTCACCAATAACGCCATAATCACCCATTTTAGAAATTCAGTTATCCATGCACTATTGGAACTAGCATTAAATAAGCTTAGCCCAAATGCGACGCTGAATATCCCAATGGCTACGTGAACAGGGCTTATAGGTATATGAAAAATGGGCTTTCGCTGCAGTATGCGCCATATAGCCCAGATACCCGCTGTGGCCAAGAACGTGAGTTGTCCAATATCAAGCGGCAGGGGATAAGCCGCTTCGGTGGCGATAAGTGTTCTCAAGGGGGCTAAAATCAGCATAATGCCCAACGCCCCTAATGGACTGAACCACACCAACAGCCCTAATACACCGATACCCAGCACAGTTAACGCTGTCAGTAGCGGGGTTAGTGCTATAAAAATACTGAGAATTATCGCCACCCCTATCCATAATACTGGTGGCAATTTAACGACAGCTTGCCTCACAGCACCTCACGGAAGTAATTCAAAGTTTTCGCCAGGCCATCTACTAAAGCCACTTTAGGCTCCCATCCCAGTAATTTATGTGCCAAGCTTGTGTCTGGCTTGCGAGTTTGTGGGTCGCCCTTAATGCGCTTATTCGGCATCATGATAATTCCTGCTGAATTATTGGCAATTTCATTCACGATTTCAGCAAATTCCAGCACACTGATTTCGTGCGTTGTGCCAATATTCACTGGCTCATGATAATCAGCGTTTAACAGACGGAATACGCCTTCAAGTAAATCATCCACATATTGGAAGCATCGCGTTTGCTTGCCATCGCCATAAACAGTGAGTGGTTCACCTCGCAACGCTTGGCCAATGAAATTTGGCACCACCCGCCCATCGTCCAAACGCATACGGGGGCCATAAGTGTTGAAGATGCGCACAATACGGGTATCAACACCATATTCACGATGGTAGGCCATGGTCATCGCTTCAGCGAAACGTTTCGCCTCATCATATACCCCGCGCGGGCCAATAGTGCTCACATTGCCCGCATAAGTTTCTTTTTGTGGATGCTCTAATGGGTCGCCGTAAACCTCAGATGTTGAGGCTAATAGATAGCGCGCGCCATACTGTTTAGCGATTTCCAGCGTATTGAACGTGCCATAAGAGCCAACCTTCATGGTCTCAATCGGTAATTTCAGATAGTCAATTGGGCTGGCAGGAGATGCAAAATGAAGTACCAAGTCAACAGGGGTATCTAATTGTATCGGCTCACTCACATTGTGCTCGATAAATTGAAATCGCTCATGCCCTGCTAAGTGGGCGATATTCTGCCTACTTCCTGTCAGCAGGTTATCCATTGCGATGACTTCATAACCTTCAGCTAAGAAACGGTCGCATAGATGCGAACCAATGAAACCGGCACCGCCAGTAATTAGGACGCGCAAGGTAACACTCCCTATATTGTTCTATCAATGACACCGTCGCAGAGTTTACCACAGGGGGGCAATAGGGGAGAGGGGTAGCTTTAATTAAACACGCACTTTCCCTTCGCCAGCGTCTTTTAGTGCTTGAATTTGCTGGCGAAATTCATAAGTAAATGCTTCAAACACAGGTTCAGTATCTAGGCAAATAATAATATGGCGTAGATGACGTAGTTTCTCGAAAGTGAAGTCGATAATCTCGCCTAAAATCGTTTTAGCAGCATTTTCAACAGGATAACCCATCGCCCCAACTGAAATGGCAGGCATGGCAATCGAGCGTAAACCATTGTCCTCAGCTAACTTGAGCAAGCTCCATGTGACGTTAGCCAGTTTTCCTCTTTCGCTACCTTCGCCCCAGCGTGGGCCAACAGCGTGAATAATGTGACTTTGCCCCAATTTTCCAGCGCCAGTAATGACAGCGGAGCCTACTTCACAGAACCCAATCTCTCGGCATGCCTCTCGCACATCAGGGCCAGCAGCAGTTTCTAGCCATTGAGGCACACTCAATCCTGGGTCAGTTGCATGGACAATGGCCACCACGGGCTGTTTGAGTAAATTCCCTTGTACTAGTTCTATTGTTACCCTGTTAATTTTCGCTTTCATGGGCTTGTTCCCATGATATACCTTCCGATAATTGAATCGGCCTTGTATAGATTACATCATTATCTCCTACTTTAAGTCAATAGAATGTATGTTCGATAGTCTGCTAGCTAGGCCTAGTAATAACATAAATACCAGCGCTAAGTCCATCACATAAACGCTATTATCAACTAAACCATGTGCAAGCAAATTCACCATACTGCCCATTGCCCCAATGGTCAGCGCTAAATACAGTGGGTTGTTTTGGCGATATTTTCTATACGCTTTCCAGATAGCTTCCCAAAATGCCCATTGCAACCATAGCAATAGCACAATTCCCGTTATGCCCAACCGCACCCAAAAATCTAACACAATGTTATGAGGATGGGACAATGTTGGCTCTTGCCACGCATCAGGCATAATGTAGCGTCCTCTAAAGGCGTACAGAAATTGGTCTAATCCCAACCCTGTGATTGGGTTATCCTTAAGCATATTCCATGTACTCGCCCATGCCCGTAACCGGTAGAAATTTGTCCCATGTGAAAAATCTAGCAAGTTAGCAAAACGTGGCGAAACCTGTACCAATATCGCAATAGCCGCTGTGGCTATTGCGCTCAACCCAGCTAACGGCCAAACTGCTTTTCGCCGCCATATTAGCCACAACACGACTGCTATACTGATTGGCAAGCCCAGAATGAAGCTGCCGGCGCTCAAGGTTAATACAATCGCCACGCCCATAATCAATAAGGCCACAAACGCGAATATCCGTCGTTGGCGATCTGTTGGAATTAAAACCATAGCGAGCGCAAAGGGGATGCAGCGCCCCAAGAAGAGGCTCAGATTATTGGGAGAGCCATAAACACTAGCTAATCGGCGTGTGCCGCCTTCTGCTGTAATAACTTGCTCCCCACGCAAAAACATCACAAATCCCAATATGGCAACAACCACGCCCGCCATAATCAGTGTATCTACCAACAGAACAGGGCGCTCTCGTTTCGGTTTTAATGTCCGCCAAATGAAATAGAATAGCGCTGGTTCAATGAAAATAGTTCGCAATTCTGTGATGGCGGTAGAGCGTATATCAGCCCATAATAATGAGATAGCCCCAACGCTTAGCCAAGCGATTAAAGCCCAGTCAAGTGCTTGCCAGCGCCCAAACCCGCCTAATTGCGCGTCTTCCAGAACAAACCCGCGTTTTTTACTCGCCCGTTCTACCAGCCAACGCAGCCCCCAAGCTGCACTGGTTACTAATATGA
>DAOTWU010000662.1:0-2186 GCA_034435735.1 Anaerolineae bacterium
GCCCTTTCAGATGCTTTATTGGTGTTACGTTAATGCCGCACCCCAAAGCGGGTCAATAAGGTAATGCCGTCGCCAACTGGCTCACCATCAATAGTGACAGGTAAACGCTCCCCTGTTTGCCAGTTATAGACGCCAATAACCATTTTATACCCATCGCCATTGGGTACATCTGGGAAATCACGCAGGCTTAACTGGCGGCGATCTAAAATATATTCACCCACTTCCCATACTTTTGTGCTGTAATAAGCATGTCTGTTGGGCGCAACTGGCCCATCCCATGTGGCATATACTTCGCCCGTCTCTGGGTCTCGTAGGTGAATGTAAATCATATAATCTTCGTCAATTGGTTGAAGTGGCTGCCACACAAATTCGAAGGTGATGCGCTCATTCTGTATAAAACGGTTGAAAGAGACGTTATTCCCTACAAACCGTATGACATCACCAAATACAACTTCTCCATAGCGCTCGCCAACATTGAAGCCGTTTTCAAACAGTTTGAAGCGATTATCGATATTGAGTTCATAAAGTTCATAGAAGAAGTTACCATCGTACTGGGCAGTGATTTGCGTCAAAATCTCCCTGCGCCCCAATGCCGCCACAATTTGCGTCTCTGGCGGCACGATGCCAGCTCGCTCATAAGCACGTAGGGCATGTTTGCTATAGATAAAATGTGTTGCCCCCTCCAACTCGCTTAGTTGTGTGGGGAGCGATTCAATATCAATGCCCAATAGTGGAAAGTGGAACGGCAACAACTCCGCATTCGGCGCGATAATCTTCGGTGGTGTGTCATGTGTTTCGATATATTCGTTAATCTTATCGACCACCATCATCAAAGAGCCGCTTTCTGCGCCATAGCGTGCTCGATCATCTGGCAATTTATCGGTGAAGAACCAATCCCACCCCGCGCCATAATCGTGGAAAGTGATAAATGTTCCCGGAATGGCCAGTGCGATAAGCGCGAAGCGGTAAACTCTGTGCTGCTTTTGTGACCACGCTTGAAGGCGTTCTGGTGTGAGCCAATGTGCCACAATGACCGCTGATGGCATCAACATCAATGGCACAATGGGGAACGATAAGCGGTAGTGATAGCTATAAGAATAGAACCATGTGAAGAAATAGGGCAGGGCGAGAGCTGCCATCCATCCGATGATAGCGGCTTGTTTGGGCGTTTGCCCCTTATAATATTCATGTACATATTGCCATAACGTATGCAGGAGTATAATCACGCCCGTTGCTATTAGCGCCCATTCAATAGGGTTGATATAACTATCAGGTGGGTTAATGCGATATTGCGGTGTTTGGAGAATTTGCCATGTCCATAAGGGGATGATTGTTGGTAGTGTTCCTGCAAAAATCAAACCTGCGCCAAGCAGCACACGTTTAACATTCGGGCGATATTTTGCCCCCCAGAGCAAATAGCAGACCAGTAGTGCTAATGCCACCAACGGCCAACTAAATTCTCTCCCACTGCGTTCTGCTAGCGAGAGCCAGTAATCGGGTGGGAAATCTACCGCATTATGCCCCAGCAAGATATTGCGCACATACCATAATCCACCCAGTGGCACGGTGAAAACGCCCATGAAGAAAGCTGCTTCAAAACGGGGTAAAAATGCGCGCCAGTTTCCCTTTACGCGGAGGAATTCAAGCCCAACTGCCAGCATGACACCCCAAACTAGTGCGCCAGCGGTTGGCTTCGTCCATAGCGCACCACCAAGAAACAATCCCGCCAGTGCGCCATAATGCCAGCGTAAACGGCGCTCACTCTCATACCATGCCATTAAGAAGAATGCCGCTGCGCCTGTAAAAAGGAAAGTTGTCGGGATTTCAAGGTCGCCAATATGCGCCCAATGCCCCACATGGGGATAAAGCGCCCAGATACCCGCCGCCCAAATGCCTGTCCTACGGTTGAAGAGGCGTGTGCCTAAGATATAAACGGCGAATATACTCCCGATATGAATGAAGGGCATGACGGTTCGCGCCGCATGGTCATTGACATCCCCATATATGAGCTGCCCAAAGGTGTATTGTAGCGGTATGAATTGAGGATAATAGCCGATGTCTTGGGGGATATGTCCTAATAGCGTGTATAGCCGCCCCTCATAACCATAAACCCACATCGGGTCATAGCCTGTGAATGGCCAATAGGAAATCGTCAACCAGCGCAACACAACTGCAAAGGCTATCAA
>DAOTWU010000663.1:0-1656 GCA_034435735.1 Anaerolineae bacterium
CTATTGGGGGGTGGATGGCGCGCCTGTTAGATACATCGGGGCTGATGCAGGTGCTATTACCAGAACTCACTGTACAGGCACAGGCCGCTTATCCCGATTTTCCCGCTGAGCAACTCGTTTTCCGCCTCCAGCCGGATACGGTAGAAATTGGCCTCAAAGGCTATAATGCCAGCTTTAGCCGCCTAGACCACCGCGATTTTATCCAAATCCTTTTCGGCTCATTGCGCCCCCAAGCCTTAGCCATGCGCGCTGGATTAGCCCCAGATGCCCGCCATCTCTTAGAAATGCTTTTCCCCCCGCGTATGGCCGCCCTCGCTCCGTTGGATTGGTTTTAACCCCGCTATGACATGGCATGAATGCCCTCAAATTTGTATACTGATGAACGAACACAGTAGCCAAGCTATGAGGTGATGACAATGCGCTTTCAATCTGAATCGGAAGCCGTAGCCTTTATCTTTCGTTCCTTACGCAAGTTGCGTGGTGTCGAGCGCTATCCCGATGAGCAATGGCGAGACCCCACACCAACGCGAAAATTGTTGATGGCTACCGGATTAGATCGATTGGAATGCGAGTATGTTGTCGTCACGGGCAGCAAGGGCAAAGGCTCTACTGCGGCGATTACGGCCAAACTTCTAGAATATCTAGGGCATCGCGTTGGCTTATTGAGCAGCCCGCATTTGGTCTCATGGACGGAGCGCATTCGTATCAATGGCCGCGCTATTCCCATGGTCGATTTTCTGCGCATCACTAGCGAACTCGCCCCTTATATTGAGCGCATCGAACAGACGCTGAACGATAAACAATACTTCAGCCCGACGGGTATTCTGCTGGCTATCGCCTTACAGTGGTTCACCGAACAGCAAGTGAATGCCGCCGTGTTAGAGGTGGGGCGCGGTGGGCGCTTTGATGATGTGTCGGTCGTCAGCAATACACTCTCCCTCTTCACCCCTATTATGCTGGAACACACGAAATATCTTGGCCCCACATTAGACCGTATTGCCTGGCATAAGGCTGGCATTATCAAGCCCTTTGGCTACGCCTATAGTGTGCCCCAACCCGCAGAAGTGCTCAATGTGCTGCGCGCCGAGGCCGACGCCAAAAATGCCACATTTGAATGGCTCACTGACCGCGATATGGGGCAATTTATCCGCGAGACCTCACAGGGCATCGTTATGGAACTGGGGCGCTATGGTGAAATTGAACTGCCTTTGCATGGCCGCTATCAGGTGATGAATGCTTCGTTGGCGGTGCAAGGGGCGGGTAATGTGCACGGGCGGCTGGGCGGTATCAAACATAACACGCCGCAATATGTCCAATGTATCCGCGCGGGTTTGCAAAATGTGCGCTGGCCGGGGCGTTTGCACAAAGTGCAAGACCAGCCCCAAGTGTACCTCGATGCGGCCATCAATGCCGAGTCGGCGCGTTTATTGATAAAAAGCCTCGATGGCCGTATTCGCCAGCCCATTATCAGCATTATTGGCGTGCCTGATGATAAGGACTATGAGGGCGTCTATCGAGAGTTGGGCGCTATCAGCTCGCAAATTATTTTGACCGAAACTGTCCGCAATCCGATCCTCTCTTGGCCAAAGCCCCAAGAAGCGCAGGCCTTAGCACAGAAGTATTGCGCCAAAGTATCCTACCAGCCAACGCTAGAGT
>DAOTWU010000664.1:0-3997 GCA_034435735.1 Anaerolineae bacterium
TGCCCCGCCGCGCGCCGTCACCAAACCCAACCGAGTGCGCCGCAGCAGCAAATCATCCAGATGCGCCACGCCCTCCATCGCCGCCGCATAGCGAAACTCTGCCCGCAAATAAGGGCTATCGCCCAACGGCAGCAAATCGTCATCCGTCGCTTCCGCCACGACCTGCGCCGCCTCCGCGCCATAGCGCCCGCATAGCCGCGCCCATATCGCCTCTGCCACCTGTGGCGGGCGCTCCAAATCGACAGCATTCAACGCGGGTAAATCATCTGCAATTGGCGGCAGCTGTGGCAACCACGCCCCCAGACGGCGCAACACATCCAGCGCAATCAGGCGGAACGTCGTCAACTTGCCACCCGTCACCGTCACCAACCCATCCTCTGCCCAAACAACATGGTCGCGCGTTTCGTCCGATGGATTGGCCTTGCCCGTCCCCAACACAGGCCGCACGCCGGCGAATGTCGCCAGCACATCATCGAGCGACAGCCCCAACGACGGAAAACGCGCCGCCAACCCGCCCAGCAAATAGGCCACCTCTTGCGGGCTAATGCGCGGCTCATGGTTCAAATCCTCGTCGTGGTCAAGGTCTGTCGTCCCGACCAGCGTCACCCCTTCCCAAGGCAGGGCGAAAATATAGCGGCCATCCTCTGGGTGGGCGAACGTCACCGCCTGTGCCAGTGGAAAGCGCCAGTGTGGGAAAATCAGATGGCTGCCGCGTAGTGGCCGTATGCGCTGTGCCTCTTCGGTGGGATGCAAGCCGCCTGCCTGCACGCCTGTCGCATTGACCACCGTCCGCGCCTGTATGGGATAGGTCTCGCCACTCAACTCATCGCGCACCGTCACGCCACAAACCCGCCCCGCCTCATCGTGCAAAAGCCCCGTCGCCGCCACATAATTCAGCGCCATCGCCCCATCTAAACAGGCCTCGCGTATCACCCGCAGCACCAGCCGCGCATCATCGGTTTGCGCATCCTCATAACCGAAGCCGCCAGCAATATCATCGCGCCGCATATGGGGAATGAGTAACTGAAGCGCCTCCGCATCATAGTAACGGTGTGACCATTGTGTCGCCATCAAGTCATACAACGATAGCCCCGCGCCCGTCAGCCACCGCCCCGCGCGCCTGCCCTCCGCCTGTAAATAAATGAAGCCCAGTGGCGTCACCAATTGCGGCGCATCTTTTAATAGCAATTCCCGCTCCCGAACAGATGCCCACACCAAACCAATATCGCCCTGCTTCAAATAGCGCAAACCACCATGCACCAACTTCGATGAGCGGCTTGATGTTCCCCAAGCAAAATCGCGCCGCTCCACCAGCAACGCCCGCAACCCCAACCGCGCCGCCTCTCGTAGCACGCCCGCGCCTGTAATGCCGCCGCCAATCACCACCACATCCCAAGGCGCGTTCTGTGTCAGCGCCTTCTGTCGCCACGCGCTATCCCACTTCATCGCCACACCTCCCATCAATCGAGCAATAATTTGCCCGTATTCATCAAGCCATCAGGGTCAAACGTACGCGCTAAAGCCTGTAGCGCCGCCATCCCCAACGCGCCCTTTTCCGCCGCCAGATAAGGCGCATGGTCAACGCCCACACCATGCTGGTGGCTAATCGTGCCGCCACAGCGCCTAATCGCCTCACTTGCCGCCGTCTTCAGCCGCCGCCAACGTGCTAAAGTCGCTTCTGGGGTCTCTCCTAAGCGAAAAACATAAGTCGTATAAATACTAGAGCCGCTGCTATACACATGCGACAAATGCGAAAACACATGCACCCGCTCATCCTCTTCGGCCAATCCATCACGCAGCGCCGCCTCAATAGCCGTCATGGTCTCCGTCACTCGTGACCATGTGACCGCCGTCTCCAGCGTATCCACCGCATAACCACGCTCCCAAAGTGCATTGCGCAAATACGGCGTGCGGAAGCGGCTCTTGCGCCATTGCTCGCCCAGTGGCGCGCCAATCACCACCCCGCCATGCTGGCGGCAAATCGCCAATGCCCCCCGTAGCGCCGCACCATACACAGGTTTATCGCCCGTCACACCAAAAATGAGCAAACATTTTTCATCGCCCGCGCCGCGCCACCGCACATAACGCTCTAGCAGGGCGATAACCTGCCGCTTGCCCGCCAGCATCAACGAAGTATGCGTCTCTTCTGCCCCGCTTAACCGCAACATTGAAAGCGGCAAACGCGCCTGCGCCATCGCCCGCACGGCGGCCATCCCGCGCTCGAAATTGGGGAAAAACACGCCCCGAAATGTCTCATGGGCTGGCAAAGGCGACACCCGCACCGTCGCCTGCGTAATCACGCCCAAACGCCCCTCGCTGCCCAGCACCGTCTCGCGCAAATCGGGGCCGGCGGCGCTGGCGGGGAATGGCGGCAATACCAGTTTGCCCGCTGGCGTCACCACCTCGCCGCCAGCAAAAAGCTGCTCAATGCGCCCGTAGTACAGCGATTGCTGGCCGCTGCTGCGCGTCGCCACCCAGCCGCCTAGCGTCGAATACTCGAATGATTGGGGGAAGTGCCCCAGCGTATAGCCTCGCGCCCGCAACTGCGCCTCTAGCTCTGGCCCATTCACCCCCGCGCCAAACGTCGCCAAATGGTCGCGTTCGTCAAAGGCCACCAGCCCGTTCATACGGCGTAAACTCATTGTCAAAATCGGCGCGTCAATCGCTGGTGGGTTAATATGCCCGACGACACTCGTCCCGCCGCCATAGGGAATGAGTTTTGCACCCACCTCGCGGGCATAGGCCACCAACGCCGCCACATCTTCAGCGCTCTGAGGATAGGCCACACCATCGGGAAAACGCTCAATCCGCCCGCCCCGCAGCGCCACCCAATCGGGCAAGCTTTGCCCCCGCGCATGGCGTAGGCGCGTCACCGCGTCAGTTTGCACTAGGGGATGGGATGGCAAGCGGCTCTCTGGTACTGTTGCCACCACATCTTCCAACGAAACAGGCGGTTGTGGCCACCCCTCTCCCAGCCGCGCCGCTAAGAATGCCAGCGCTTCTGACGGCAAATGATAATTCACTGTTTCATCGCCCCAACCATTCCAGCGTCGCATGATAGTCACTCCGTCACATCTCGCCAGAAATCAATACTCGCCCGCATCACACGGCGCGCCAGCGTTTCCGCCGCCTCAGCGTCACCCTGCTCCGCCACCTCTAGCAGCGCTGCATAAAACGCCGCCGAAGCCGCCCGCGCCGCCGCTTGCGAAAAATAAACCCGCGCCAACTGCTCATAAAAACCAACGAACCCGTTGAGAATGAGGGTATAAATCGGATTGCCGCTCAAAATCGTCAGTTGGTGATGCAACCGCCAATCATAAGCCGCAAAATCGTTTGCCGTGTCATCTAACGCCAGGCCCTCCCGCGCCAACGCCACCACATCCGCCGCCGCATGGCGCACCGCCAGCGCGATATAGGACGGTGTTAACTGCAAGCGCACATCCAGCAAGTGCTCGACAAAATTCGGGGGCATGAACTCGCTATGACGTACCAGTGCGCTCAAGATATTCAAACCACCCTCGCGCCAAATATCGTTAATCACCGTTGGCTTTCCCTGGTGAATGCGCACCCAGCCATCCCGCTCTAAGCGCTGTAAAGCCTCCCGCAGTGTTGGACGGGTGACGCCCAGCCGCGCCGCCAACTCCCGCTCCCCCGGCAGCGTATCCCCTGCCTTAAATGTGCCATCTAATATCGCCCGCACCAGCGAATCCTCCGCGTGTTCCACTGGACGCCGTGGGGCTTGCCATTTTGCTTCCATGTTCGCTCCTGTGCTGGTAAGTGGTCTGACCAGTTACAATCATTATGAAGCAACACAAGCCACCATGTCAAGCACCGCAACCAACCGCTGCTATAGCGATAGCTGCTTGTGAACGCCTATTCTCGAAAATCCTATTGGGGACAATAACAAACACAACGCCAGCACGAGTTCCCCCCAGCGCCAAGTTCACCCTTACTTTATTTTGCGAATGCAACGCATTCGCGGGATGGGGTCAAGGGG
>DAOTWU010000665.1:0-2618 GCA_034435735.1 Anaerolineae bacterium
CCCACAGGCGTCAATGATGGCATCGGCGCTATTGATGACTTTGTCTATATGGAGCAGATGATAGAAGCTGGCTTGCTGAACTATACAGATTGCGTTGGGGCACACCATAACGGCTATAACGTTGGGCCTAGTGTGTCATGGGATGCTGTCCCTAATGACCCAACCGCAATTTTCCGAGGCCCCTTTGATAACCCACACCATAGCTGGACATTCCGCAGCACACTACAGGGCTATGCCACACGCATCGCGCGTGCTGGCGGCACACAAAAGCTATGTGTAACAGAGTTCGGTTGGCCTTCAGCAGAAGGGTTGGATGATGTGCGTGAGGGCTTTGAATTCGCCCGCGACAATACACTAGAAGAACAAGCCGCTTTCACTGTAGAAGCCCTGAGCAATATGGAAGAGTGGGATATTGTATGGCTGGCGTTTATCTGGAACTTCAACTATGGGCCACAAGCGGGTTGGGATGTCAATAACGATAACGTCGCCTATTCGCTGATTGGCCCTGGCTTCCAATTCCGCCCGGCCTATGATGCCATCCGTGAATGGCAACGGGGCTATTTAGAGCGGCTTGGCCTCATTGAACCTGAAGCATCGAACTAACGCAGGAGACTTATGAAAGGTAAGCGCAAACACATGATAGCCGTGATAGCAGTGCCGTTAGTGGTGATGCTATCCATCGCAACCTATGGACTAACGCGCCCACCGCAAGACCCTTTCGCAGCTGATGCGATAACAAACCCGCCCTTTAATTCCATCACCTATGGCGTTCAAGCGTTTTTGTGGTGGGGCGGCGAACATGTGGGATTACAGCTTGACCAAATCCGCATCATGAACTTCAGTCATGTTAAACAGACATTTGATTGGGTGAATATTGAACCCAATCCCGACCAATGGGATTTTTCACGGTCTGATGCCTTACTGGAAGAAATTGAGCGCCGCGACCTGAAGTTGGTGGCACGTCTGGGGAGTGCACCCGAATGGGCGGTTCAAAACGCCTTGGCGGCTACGAATGAGCCGTTCATTGACGCGCCGCCGGATAATCTGGAAGATTGGGCGAACTTTTGCGGCACTGTTGCCGAGCGTTATCGGGGGCGTATTAGCGCTTATCAAGTTTGGAATGAGCCGAACTTAAGCCGCGAATGGGGCAACCAAGCGCCCGACCCAGCAGGCTATGTCGAACTATTGAAAGCCTGTAGTGAGGCGATACGCGAAGCAGACCCGCAAGCAATTATCATTTCGGCGGGTTTAGCCCCCACTGGTGATCATAATGACCTGGCGCATCGAGATGATATTTACTTAGACCAGCTATACCAACACGGCTTCCAGCAATATATTGATGTTGTAGGGGTTCACGCGCCGGGCTACGCGCCACCATGGTATGGCCCCGATGATGCTGAGCGAGATGGTCAAGGGCGTTGGGCAACTTTCCGCCGTATCGAGGATTTGCGCAAAATCATGATTCAACATGGTGACGCAGCACGGCAAATGGCCATCCTAGAAATGGGCTGGACTACTGACCAAGTTCATCCTGAATATGCTTGGTTTGCGGTGAGCGAAGAACAACAATCTGAGTACCTCGTGGCGGCATATCGTTATGCCGCGGAGCACTGGCGGCCATGGGTAGGGCTAATGGTAACAATTTACTTCGCCGACCCAGCATGGACGCCCGATAATGAAGAATGGTGGTGGGCAATTGACCCCAGCGTTGAACGCCCAGCTTATGGCGATTTGGCTAACATGGAAAAATATTGCGGCGACCGCTTCATACCAGAACGCGCCCCAGATAGTCCGGAGGCATTAGGCCTTGTCACAAGAACTCCGTGCGATTAGCTTATTTTTTCACATCAGTGCAACTGTCGTTTGGATTGGCGGGCTGGTGATTACCGTGCTGCTGGTCTGGCCAGAGGTCAACCGTGCATTGGCAGAAAGCCCCAGCTTATACCGTCTATTGCTCCGCCTACGGAAACGCTTCCAACCGCTGAGCAACATCAGCCTTGCGGTGCTAGTGGTCACTGGCTTGTTCCAGATGACTGCCGACCCTAATTACAATGGTGCGCTCAACTTTGACAACACATGGAGTAAGGTCATTCTGCTCAAGCATGTCATCATTGTGGTGATGGCAGCATCTGGATTGATTTTGCAAAACGTCATCAGTCCGGCATTAGAACGCACCACCCTGCTCCGTGAAAAAGGAAAAGGCGACGATGCTGAGTGGGCTAAGTTGCGTCGCCGTGAAGTGCGTTTGACATGGCTGAACGCCATACTTGGCGTTTTGGTACTGGCATTGAGCACATGGGCAACATCGCTATAAAGCCAACTTAGCGCAGCGCTGGGCGGGGGCATAGGCGTACTAATACAAGGGTATTGCCCTATACCCTCTCAGACGTTATCCTTGTGGCTAAGTTTGTCATTCAGACCGAATTAAGGTTTGCACAATTTTCGCCGACGCTGAATGAAAGCGGTACAATTTCAGCGTCGGCTAACTTTGTCACTATGCGTTGTCGGTCGGTTTGAAGAGAGGAACAAGTTATTTTGTCACACAGAATGAGTTATTGGCTGGCTGTCATTTTATTATTTGTGGCCGCTATTTTACGACTGACATCATTTACCACCCT
>DAOTWU010000666.1:0-11421 GCA_034435735.1 Anaerolineae bacterium
GAGCCGCAACCAGCGCCAGAGAAACCCATTCGCTTGCCTGCCCAATGGGAGCCGATGGAGCGCGTTCTGATTAGCTGGGCGTGGATGTATCCGCCACTGTGGGAGATGCACGCTCAAATGGCAGAGGGTATCAGTGGTGTTTGTGATGTGGAAATCCTCGTCACAACTGAAATGTGGGCGCGGGCAGTCTGGTTATATCTCTCTTGGCGAGGCTTCGCTGATATGTCCCGCGTCAAATTCCTTGTTTTGCCCACTAACGACATCTGGATACGCGATTACGGCCCGTTTGTTGGCCTAGATGAAAATGGGGAGCGGGTGGTGGTTAACGCCATTTATGACCCGTTGCCGCTTTATCCTCAAGCGCTTGATAATGGCATGGCGCGTCGTTGGGCGGCACATAATGGCTTTCCCGCCCGTGATTGGCATATGCATACTGAAGGCGGTAATGTCTGGTCAGATGGGCGCGGCACACTTTTGATGAGCGAGCAAATTTTCTATAGCAATCGCTATTATCGCCGCGATGATATTCTGGCCAGTTTGCACAGTGTTTTTGAGTTCGAAAAAGCGATTATCATCCCCCGTTTGACCATTGAAGAAACGGGGCATATTGACCTGTTGGTGAAACTCGCTGATTCGGAGACGATTTTAATTTCTGCTCCGCAATCACTCTCAACCGCCCGCGCTTTACGCCGTGCACGCTGGCATCTAGAGCACGAGACCAACGCCGACGGCCAGCCCTATCGCTTCTTTGAGTTGCCTACACCGCCACTTTATTTGAATTGGGGGCTTTACCCCATCCGCCGCGCTTATACCAATTCGCTCACGGTGAATGGACGTGTTTTAGTGCCAACTTTTGATATTCCTCATGATGAAGAAGCGTTGCGGGTATATGAGCAGGCCATGCCAGATTATGAGATTATTCCAATTGGCTGCAAAACCGCTATCAATGGCGGCGGCGCGGTGCATTGCATGACGAAAGAAGTGCCACAAGCACGGCCTAAATCTAGCTAATAAATAAGGGTGAGGTTTGTGGCCTCACCCTTTTGCTTATTCGCTATTGTTATTTTGTTTATGCATCCCGTTCAGATAGCCGCTCATCCACTTCATCGCCTCAACAGCGCTTTGTGGTGCTTCCTCGCCACTCATCAATTGGCGGTCGATATTCTCTTCGCCGCGTATCAATGAGCGCTTACGGCGGTTCTCTGCCAGTGATACAATCAATTGGGCGAGTTCTTTGAAGTCTTTCGCCAGTATTCGCCGTTCATCAGGTGATAGCTCTTCTTCACGGGCGGCCAATCCCGCGCGCAAGGTTTCTATATCTAACCCCGCTTCCCCACGTGCAGAAGGGTCAAACGCCTCTGAAAGCACTTCCAGAATCGCATAAGCGGTTTGTACGCCTTCAGCCAATTCGGAGAGCGAACGTTGCCCCAATAGCCGCCGTAATGCGATACCAGTTTGAACAATGGTGCGGATTTCATCTACATTGCGCTTGCCATCTAAGGTGCGGTCTAACTTCTGAAGCCGCACTAATGGCTGGTTGCGCACATATTCACGCCACCATTTGAGTAACATACCCCGCAAATTGGCATTCCATTGAATGACCTTTTGGAGCTGTATCAATGTTTCTACAAACTCGTTGGTTGCATCATCATCAATGTGCTCCATCTGTAGCAATAGGCGGCGTGTAGCGGCACGGGCCGTGTGTTCGTCTTTAATTTCGCCAGCCACTTTCAGAAGCTGCCATAAAATTTGTGGCGCTACTGTGAGATTAGGGTTTTGCTGGAGCATTCGTGCCAGTTGCTGGGCTAAGGGCAAGGCGTTTTGATGCCAATCCCAAGCATTGAGCAAGGTGACATAGGTATTGATGGCTTGTTGTTCTGTCAAACATTCGTGGTTTAACAGTTGCCCCACAATATCAAGAATGCTATTTACCCCGCGCCCGCTGTGTTGCAAGGCGGTAGCTAATGGGGGATAGAGCCGCTCATGCTCGCCCAGATGTCCCGCGAATTGTAAAAATAGCTCATCATATTGGTCAGTGAGCAATAGCGTCATCAAGGTGAGTATCGCATCGTCGCTGAGCCATGTTGCACCTGTGGTGATGAGCGTTTCAAGTATTTGCGCTGGATGGTAAATCGATGTTAACGACGATGTGCTGTTGTGTTCTAGATAAAGATGCCAGAAGTTTTGCAGCACTTCACTTGTAAAGGCTTGCTTTATATTGGCATGAGCTGCCCGTCCCAGCGCCACAAAGAAGATTTCGCGCCCTTGTTCGAGCAATTGCAAAATGGCATCTGGTTCATAGTGAATCAATGCCTCATTAAATGGCGATGGTAAAAGCTCGATGAGCGCTTCATCGCTCAGTAATTGGTCTAGTGTTTGCGGGTCACGTTTGGCCGCCAGCGAAATCAATTTGCAGCCCAGATTGCCATCTTCATGAGCGCGCGGCTGAGCGGCAATAATGCCCTTATGTAGCACTTCACTCAGGTCATAGTTTTGTGGCTCACGTGATATGAGCGTTAACCAGCTACTCAAAATTTGCGTATCTGCCGCATGGACAGCGATGTCTAACGCCCGCATCGCAGCGGTTTTTAAGCGTGGTAGCCAGTAATCATTGACGCCCTCTGCTAGGCGAGCACGCACTAGAGCATAGGCCGCATCTGGCTGGTCTTGCAATGTATCGTTGAAGATACGGTCAAAGTAATCGATGAGTGATGGTTCATGCTCTATTGCTTGGGTGACGATACGCGCGGCTTCGCTATCCCGTGCATTAATCGCATGGTGAAGCAGTTGCTTGATATAAAGCGTATACAGTTCGCCTTCTGGTGGATAGCTACCTGTTAGGGCATTCTTCAGCCCTTCAGTGTCAATGATGTCTATGTTTTGCATAACCCTCTCATCTAATACATGGCGTTCAGAACTTGCTTGTAAAGCTTCTTGGATAGAACGGCCATCAAGAAAATGGGCAACCATGTCTTCTAGTGGCTGAATGGTATCTAAAAATTCCGCCGCATCGCCCCGCCATAACGCAGCTAAACGTGCAATATATATAGATTTGTAGTCTGCCGCATTTTCAGGTGTATTTTTTTCTGTCCAGTTGATTACCCAGCGCTCATGGCTTTCTGCCGTGTTGCTGAAAACCAAACGTGCAGCGCAACGGGGTATCTCTTCCGCATGAAGCGAAAATGTCAACATGCTCCGCACTTGTGGCGGCAACAGCATCATCAAGCCTTGTACCAGTGCCAGACGCTTTTCAATGGATGACGGAAACTCCCGTAATAGCAACCGTGCGTCATCTAATGCAGCATCTAAGATATGTAGCAAATACTCAAAGTTTGTCGCTATCTCTAACGCCGCTTCTATTGATGCAATACGTTCTTCTTGCGTTATTGCTGGGGGCGGGCTGAATTCTAATGGTGGTATGGCGGCTTGTACAGTGTTGGGTGGCACTATTGGGGTTTCACTTATTGCGCGCAAGGGGGATAAGTTGCCCGCTAAATTTAACCACAAGTCATGAGGTAGCCGAATGTAGTGATAGATGGGAGTTTTCTCGCCACCTGCATATTGGTAATGAGTACGTGCAAACAGGAAATCTACCCCTGGCCCTTCAAAAATACCAAAGGCCTGAGATTTTAATCCTTCGTCATTATCTGTTGTCACCAGTGGGGCAAGCGCGACCAATGACCGCCATTGTGCAATTTCTTCAGCTGTGAAGTTGCCACTACTGGCTAATATCACCGGTTTTTGTTGAAGTTCGCCTTCAAGCACCGGATTCCCATAAATCACTTGATGTAAAACATAGCTCATGCGCTTTCCCTCGCGCTTGTTTAAGCCTTGATGAGCGTTCGTTATTCTTACAGATTGCGGTAGGTCTTGCAAGCGTGTTCAAGAAATTGATTAGGAGCGAATGCGGCGGATAAAGTCAACGCTTTGCAGGTTGCGCTCTAAAATAAAGGTGATATAGCCCAGTAAAATGCGCTCAATATCTTGATGGGTGTTTTGGTCTACTTTCAAGTTTTCAATGATATTATAAGGGCTACGTTGTAAATGGCGAAGTAGCTTCAGTGTTCGTAGAGGCAGTTTTACAGCGGATTCAACCAGATGTAAACCTTCTGGACTGACAACCCCGCCCCCTGAGTAGCTGAAATATTGGTCTATCGGGCGTAGCGGCTCACGCGTGACAACGCATTCTTGCAGTTCTGGCCGAAACCCGACAATATCTAGTAAACGGATTTCATAATAGCGCACCGCCAAACGCGCATCTTCTACTTTGCATAAGCGCTCAAAGGTCTCTTTGAGTAGGCCGAAAAGCTCGCCTGAATCTTCATCTTCTGCTTCTGTAAAGCGATCGAGTAATTCCACCGCATAACTAGCATAAGCCCCTCGCTGTAAATCCTCACGCAGAGCTAAATAGGGTTCAACAAGTTCGGCTTGCACCACAATATCCAAATTGCGCCCGCGATGCAGCAAAATATCAACCAGCGTGAAAAGCTCCACATGACCGGTTTTGGTGCTTGTTGGTTTTCGTGCCCCTTTGGCAATGCCTTCTACTTTGCCATGCTGAGGCGTCAGTAAAGTTAAAACGCGGTCTGCTTCACCAAAATCGCGCCGTTTAAGAATGATGGCTTGCGTGCGAATGCTGCGCGCTGGTCGTGGCATATTTATTCATCCAATGATTTAGGGCCAAATCCATGTGGCAGTAGCTCACATAAGGGGAGAATCTGGTGCACATTCCCCTCAAAATCAGCAATGATTACCGTTAGTTCTGGCGCAAATTCATAGAGCATCTGGCGACACATCCCACATGGAGAGCCACCGTTCCGCGTTACAACAGCAATTGCTTTGAACTGTTGCTGCCCTTCACTTACGGCTTTGACCAAGGCGGTACGCTCTGCACAAATGGTGATGGGGTAGCTGGCGTTTTCCACATTGCACCCCGTAAAAATTGCGCCATCTTCAGCATAGAGCGCCGCGCCAACATGGTAGTTAGAGTAGGGCGCATAGGCCTTTTTAGCGACTGCGATGGCTGCATTAACGAGTTTTTCTATCGTTGCGTTGTCCATAGTTCAATCTTCTTCAAAGTTATGTTGCTACGATTCATACAACTTTGGCATAAAACCGCCAACTTCTCAAGGGATTGCCCTTAATCTTTGAGAGGCTTCTTGCTACAAAACAAAAGCGGCACTCGCCATAGAGCGCCGCTACTCATAGGTAAAAGGGGGATTGAGATTTTAGCTGTCGCTACTCTCTTCGCTCTCCATTTCCATCGCGTTCAGTTCTTCTTCGATGCTATCAATAACGGACATCACCGTATCAATATATTCCTGCACTTCTTCGTCGCTCATTTCAGCGGCGTCTTCAAAAGTGAGGATGGGTAGTTCCATGACGGCATCTGTAGGTTCAATTTCTTCTACTTCTAGGAAGTTGAAGTGAATGAACGAAGTGAATGGCGGGAAGGCATCTGGGTCGCGTTCTTCTGTATGAACAACAAGATGTAAGAGAACAGCTTCCTCGTCATAAGGTTGCGCTTCTGATGGTGCCATCGGATTATAGGGTTCATCTGGGCTGGCGCCAGCAACAAAGCCGGTTTCTGGGTCGCGCACTTCGTTGGAGTACATCATATGGCCTGCTTGCGCCCCTAATGGCTTATCACTGATTTGTATTTGCTCACCATCAACAAAGACCAATGCTGGCCCCCAGCTAGCTACCTCGTTGTAAACGGTGGGCAAAACGGGCGCTTCTTGACCGCTGTCACCATGAAGTAGGACTTGATCAGCAATGCCGCCTTCCCAGTAATCTGGCATAACTTCGCCACCAAAAAGTGGGTAAATGACCGTGATTTGGTGTTCGCCTTCCAGTAAGGTGTCTTTATCTAACTGGTAGTCTTCTACGTAAAAACGGGCGAACATAATGCCGTTATCTTCGTCGGCGTTAATGTGTAATTCAAAGAACCCTGGCAGACCAGTGAGAACAGCATTAGTGCCATCATAAGAGAATGAATGGGGATATTCGCCAATTTGCATGACTTTTGTGCCACGCAAATGGAAAATTGATGGCTCTTCGCTATCACCTTCATCATCTTGGGCGAGTGCTGTTAATGGCAATGCCAGCAGCAACAACAACAAAACAGAGAGTAACTTACGAGACATAGCAAAACCTCCTATAGGTTAAAATAAACGGCACTTGGGCCGTGAATACACTGAATCAGTTATCTAGCGCACCTTGCTCAATCCATTTGGCAATAAGCTCAATTTGCTCAGGTGGTAGCGGGTCAGATTCTGCTGGCATACCGCCAGAGCGCAGTAGAAGGATGAGGGTGCTGTTTTCTGGTTCACCAGGGACGACCACTGGCAAGAAGAAAGACCCCAACATGACGTTTTCATAAGAATCTAGCTCCAGCCCGTTAGGCGGCGCACCAGCAATACTATCGGGGCCGTGGCAATACACACATCGAGTTTGCAAAATGGGGAGAATTTCCCGCGAGAAGCTCACGGGGCGATTGGCTATAGCCGTCAACTCGGCTGCTCTAACACTGGACTGGCGGTCTTCTTCGATGGCAGTGGCGCGGGCTTCTTGTGCGGCTACAGACCGCTCGCTCACATTGACCATTAGGGCGAAAACCCCGATAAATGCCACCAGCATCAAAGGTAACACCACTAGCGCACTTAATAGCACCAGACTTTCGCGTGGTTTGTTTTGCATGGTATACTAACTTTCAGCAGAGCGGTCTCCGCAATCACTGATTTATGAGCGAACTTCCGCCAAGAATTTCCGGCTCATAGGGTGTATTGCAGGAGGCCGTTTCTCAAATAAGACAGACCCGCCCCCTTGGGGCTTTAAAACCACCCTCACTATATTCTGAACTTCTTACATGTTGATTACAACTTTAATTCGGATTTTTTGGGGCAGAATAATGCAATGTCGGGTATAATGCTTATTAAGTTTAATGGAAGGGATAGCCCGTCACCATGGGCCGTTGGGGTTGGCGGCGATTTTTAGCGATTTTTACCTTAGTTTGGGTCACAAGTTGCGACGCCATCAACAACCCTACCGCTACCATTCCCCCCACTGAGTACCCACCAGTCACACTAATTGTCCGCACGCCATCGCAAATAACGCCATCACCTGCCACTTTAGACTTGTCACCTGCCACTATTACTCCACTAGATACTGCGGAGAGTGGCACGCCGTCTCGTTATCCTACACCTACTCCTCTATCACTTCAGGCACAGCCGCCCACATGCTATAACACATTCAATAACATTTTATGTTTGGGTATGGTCAGTAATCCCCTAGCTAGTGATGTAACACGGCTTCGTCTACAAATTCAGTTATTAGATAACAACGGTGCACTTCTAAATCAGGCTATCTTCAGTAGCGAACAACGCTATATCGCGTCTGGTGCGCAAGTGCCTTACCGCATACGCTTCTCTGCAGAACAATTGCAATCTGCTGCGGGCATTGTGGTGCAAGTAATAAGGGCGGATGCAGTTGATAATGCAGTGCCTTATATTGCGCTAGAGGTTTCTGGCGATGGAGAAGTGACCGCTAACGGATACTATGAAGTTCGGGCGACTATTGTAAATCCCCATCATAAACCTGTAGAAGCCGTACGTCTTTATGGCGTGATTCAGGATGACAAGGGGCGTATTGTGGGTTATCGTGCCGTACCCCTCACCACACCTCTAGCCAGCGGAGAGCAGCGAGCAGTAAATTTCTCTATTTCCCCGCTTTTGCCATTTTCAACTTATATTCTCTCCCTCTATGCCGATGGCCGTATTAGCCCCTAGCTACCACGAACTGTTTAGGGAAAGTAATTTTTGGCAATTAAGCTAAGTTTAGCTATACTTTTCATGAATAAAATTATGGGCAATGAATAAATTTTGCCCAAGGAGGTAAAAAGATGAAACGATTTATTTTCGTACTATGTCTATTAGCTTTACTTGTCGCTCCTGTTGTTGGCGTTGTAGCTCAAGATGGCGATGGCGACAATGACGGCGAAATGATGGGCTGCCCGCCTGGTCCTGTGCCAGAGGATGCCCCCGTTATCAAATTCGGCGCTGCTGTTTCCGACACAGGTAAATATGCCCGCGAAGGTGGCGACACCCGCAACGGTTATACCCTGTGGCTAGAATGGGTGAATGAAGAGCATGGTGGTATCTATGTAGATGGCACTTGCTATCGCGCAGAAATCATCTTCTACGATGATGAAAGCGACCCCGATACCGTCTCTGTTTTGACCGAACGCCTGATTGTTGAAGATGGCGTCGACTTCATTCTTGGCCCATACTCTAGCAGCTTGACACAGGTTGCTAGCGTTATCACCGAGCGCGAAAACGTCATTATGGTGGAAGGTAATGGCGCTTCGGATTCGCTGTTTGAGCGCGGTTTCCAGAATTTGTTCGCCGTTCTTACCCCGGCCAGTTACTACACCCGTAGCGGTATTGAACTTGCCTATGAAATGGGCGCCCGTACTGCTGTAGTGGCTTATGAAGATACCGCTTTCCCAACTTCAGTGGCCGAAGGTGCACAACACTGGCTAGAAGAATTGGGCTTCGAAATTCTGGCGGTTGAATCCTATCCGAAAGATGTGACCGATGTGACCGCGATGTTTACCAACTTCCGCGAACTTGACCCTGACTTGTTCGTTGGTGGTGGTCACTTCAATGATGCGGTACTCTTCCTCAACACTGCCCGCGAGCTTGGTTTTGAACCAGATGCCTTCCTTATCACTGTTGGCCCGTCCAACCCCACATTTGTTGAAGAGATGGGTGATACAGCTAATTTCGTGCTTGGTGCGGCACAGTGGGACCCCTCATTGGCATATGAAGATGAATGGTTTGGTTCAGCATCTGATTATGCAGAGCGCTATGAAGAGCGCTTCGGTATTCCGCCTAGCTATCAAGCCGCAGAATCTACGGCAACCGCATTAGTGTTACATCAAGCCATCGAAATGGCTGGCTCGTTGGATACCGATGCTGTTCGTCAAGCCTTATTGGACATGGAACTAGAAACCTTCTATGGCCCAATTGATTTTGACGAAACTGGCAAGAACGTCGGTAAACCAATGGTCACTATTCAAATTCAAGATGGTGAGATTTTGGTTGTCGCGCCAGAAGATGCTGCAGTAGCAGAACCTGTTTGGCCAATGCCGGGTTGGGATGAACGTTAATTTCACGCTATAGGTGATTTTTGGTCGCCGGGGTTGCTTTAGATTAGGCGCCCCGGCGCTTTTGCATCCCTCAAAAATTATTTTAGGAGCTTTGGGATGGGAATAGATTTTTTTCTACAGTTAACAATCAATGGATTACTACTGGGCGCGTTTTATGCCACCATGACACTAGGCTTTTCCACAATTTGGGGCGTGATGCGCGTGATTAACCTCGCACATGGCGAATTTCTGCTCATGGGGGCGTTTGTGGCTTGGTTTTTCTTCAACCCCACTCGTGAGCAAGGCCTCACTGTAGAGGCTATTCCGGGCACAGTAGAGACGGTATTCATCATAGCTGTAATCGCGCTTGGCTGGCTGCTCGGCGACGCTTTATTGCGCCCGTTTCTCCCTCAATACTCCCAGCTAAGACGGCGTGCTGCCGGTGTGATTCTCGGCGCTGTTGTCGGTGCGGCACTTTATCTATTGTGGAGTAATCAGGAATTCCAGCCATTTCAAATTTCTATCATGGCAATTGTGATGATTGGTCTGGCGCTTTCATTAGGTTTTATCACCAGTCATTTTTTCCTGAAGCGCCATATCCCAAATGCTTTACAGCGCCGCCTGCTCAGCTACGGCTTGGGCGTGGTTATAACGCTTGTTGTTTACATTTTGTGGCAAGGGAGCGGTTTCCAGCCGATAGACCCCTTCCTCTCATTAATTCTCATTTTCCCCATTTTCTTTGCGTTAGGATATGTACTGCAAAAAGTGTTGCTGAACCGCATTGTCGAAGGCCCTTATTTGACAATGCTGCTCGTTACATTTTCCATCAGCATTATTTTGCAGAATATTGGTTTGCAAATTTACCGCGCTGACCCGCGACGGATTAACGTTGAGTACGGTACAGCGCTGGCCTTAGGCGAAAATCTAACCGTCCCGCCAGTTAAGTTAATGGTGGTTGGCGTTTCTGTTCTGATGATTGCTGGCCTTGTGCTTTTCCTCACCCGTACTCGTACTGGCTACGCGATTCGTGCCGCTGCACAAAATAAAATGGCCGCGCGCCTCATGGGCATCAACATCTATGAAACATATGCCATCACTTTTGGCCTCTCTATTGCCCTAACCGCAATTGCAGGTGCAATGATGGGCACTTTTCAGCCAATTACCCCAGTGAATGGCCCGCCATGGACGCTGCGCGCCTTCTCGATTGTTGCGCTTGGTGGTCTTGGAAAAGTGCAGGGTGTGGTTTTAGGTGGCTTGCTGCTGGGATTAGTGGAGAGCTTCATTGGTGGCTATGTCGGCGTTGGCTGGGCGATTGCTGCTGTCTTCATTATCTTGGTACTTGTGCTCATCATCCGCCCGCAGGGGTTAACGGGTGGTCTAATGCCGGTGGAGGAATAAGATGGCGGTTAAACAAGACGTTAGCACCGTAACAACGACAGCTACCAGCTGGTTATCTTTAGACCGTTTAGCGCCGCTTGCCTCTCCGATTGTGGCTGCTGTAATTCTTGTGGTTTTGTACTTTGTTGGGCCAGATTTAGATCGCTCAAACTTGAGACTAGTGACTTTTGGCCTGATGTGGGTGGCGCTGACTAGTAGCTGGAATCTCATCGGCGGTTATACCGGTTATATTGACTTCGGTCATAGCGTATTTGTTGGCATTGGGGGGTACACTGTTGGTATTCTTGTCGCCAGATTAGCTATTTTACAAGAGGCTGCTGGTGCAGAAAGCGCGGCGAATTTACAGTTTGGCCAAGCCTTGCCCATAGCCTTCGTCATTGGTGCGCTATTTGCGTTAATTGTCGGTTGGCCAACTTTACGCCTTAAAGGCCCATACTTCGCCATTGCCATGCTCGGTACATTGGTGGCCATGCGTGAAGTGGCGCGTAATAACCCGCTTGAGCTAACCAACGGCGGCAAAGGCATCAGCTTTTTAGCGCCCTTTGCAAAGCCAAATGATATTTTCTTTATGATGCTCTTCCTTGCTGGTGGTATTTTCTTCATCTCGCTGTGGCTCTACCGCACGCAGATAGGTAAGAAGCTTCAAGCCATCCGCGAGGATGAGGTTGGCGCAGATATGCGCGGCATCAATACTACGCTCATCAAAATCCTCATCTTCATGCTTGCGGGTGGGTTAACTGCTATGGTTGGTGGCACAAAGGCCTATTGGGATGGTTATATTGATCCCGATACTATCTTCCCAGAGGATTACCATATCCAAATTATCATGATGACCATGCTAGGCGGCATCGGGCGGCCTTGGGGGCCTGTTTTAG
>DAOTWU010000667.1:0-6344 GCA_034435735.1 Anaerolineae bacterium
GAGAAAGGTTGATAATCGCCGTTTGCATATCCTGTAGCGTCGTCAATGTCTCTTCTGTCAATCCAGTTTCTATACCATCTAAAATCGTGCCAACTTCTTCTCTCAGGCGAGAAGCGCGCTGTAACCAGCGTTCAAATTCAAGGGGCTGCTGGCAAGTACCATCAATAACAGGAGACGGCAAGGGTGTAGGCGCAGTACATTGGCAAGGTGTAGGCGCAGCTTGGTTGGTGGGCATATCCGCTAATGCACATGCTGCCAGAAAAAGCGTTAACAGTACATAAGCTATAAGGTGCATTAGGGGAATATGAAAACTCCGTAGAAGCATAAGGCATTTATCCATAGATGTGAAAGGTATAGTTTTTCAAACGCTAAAAAGGGTGCGAACCGCGCTTAATTCCCCTACAATTTAGGTACAGGGGTTTATTGTGTCATTATACTCAGAACTAGTTTAGGGAGATAACCCATGCCGCAGATGTTCAGCCGCATGGACAACGCCAACTGGTTAACGCCAGCAATCGCTGATATTTTAGACCAGGGGGCGACACCGCCCGGTGGCGATGGTTCTATACGAGAGCAAATGCTCATTTTACAAAAGTCGCTAGATGAACTCGGGACACCTGCGCGTATTGTCAATGTACGCTCTACGCCCGCATATACCCTATTTATCGCCAAGCCTGAAACAGTTGGGCGATTGGGCAACCGTCGCACTATTCAGCCTGATGAGATACGGCGTAGCATAGGCAAAATTGCGGAGCAACATCCTGAGTGGACATTAGGTTTTTTGCCACAACTCCAGGAAGATAGCGCGACGGTAGGCATCCTCATCCGAACACAACAACACTCTGCATTGAGTTTGCGGCGTCTATTGGTGAGAAGCGATTTTCGTCACCATCCATCAACCCTTGCCTATGTTATGGGCTCCACCTTAGAGCAACAACTTGTTACTGCAGATTTGGCACAAGATGGGCATTTAGCTGTTATTGGGCAAGGGAACGCTAAAATACACTTTTTGCGTTCGTTGTTACTAACAATCATCTTGCTCAATACCCCAGCCGAAGTGCGGCTAGCATTAGCGGGAAGCGATAGCAAAGCCTACAAAGCAATGCTTAATACGCCCCATGCCTTAGGGCGATTGCTGGAAAGCCACCAAGATGGGCAGCGCTTGCTAGATGGGTTGTTAAAAGAAGTACGCCGCCGAAAAAACTGGTTTGCTGAACAAGATGTAAAAGATATAGATGCTTATAATGCCATCTTAGAAGAACGAGGGCAAACGCCATTACCGCGCATTATTATGGTTATTGATTCGCTCTCACAAGATGATTGGAAAGCCGCACAAATCCAGTGGCAGCAGATTATCGCTGATTTATTAGATGTCGGTCGCACAACGGGCATATATCTAGTATTAGTCGCCAATAGCAAGGAAGATTTGCCCGAAGCTATTGAGCAACGCATCAGAATTGAACTAGTAACACGCTCTGCGGGGAGCAATTTAACTGCACAATTAGAGCATTTTCACGGGTCATTATTACGCTTTGTCGATGCGTTTGTCATCGATAAAACCCGCGAAGATGAAAAGCGCATCATTCCTGTAGAGCTATGCGCTGTCAGTAATGAGGAGATATATCGCGCGATTGTTTATTGGCGGCAAGCCGCAAAACAGCGCTTCCAAGAAGCGCAATTGCGAAAAGTAAGTGGGAAAACAGGTGTCACAGATATATTGCGAGACCCATCGGCAGAAGTGGAAACGCCACCTGCTCCACCTGTTCCTGATAAGCCTAGCCCCGATTCTTTAGTAAAGGCCACTGAAGCCCTTTCCCATAACGGTGGTAACCAACATCATCCCATTTTAGGGAGCGATGATGTCGTTATAGAGCAAGCCATTGCATTAGCTGCATATTTGGGGTGGTTAGGGATAGGGCCTTTAGAGGATATACTAGGGCTAACGCATGAAAAGGCACAAGCGGTCTTAGAAACATTGCAACAAGAAGGTATCTTAGAGCAAAGCGCACATACTACGCTGCGGTTTGTGCGGCTTAAGGAAAACCCCTATATTGAAAAACCCAGTTAGGGCAAAATCATAAAAAAGCCGCGTTCGAGAAATCAAACGCGGCTTATATTTTATTGGCTATCAGATTCATTAAGTGAAAGCACGCTGAAACCCTCGCAAGAGTTGTAATCCGCGCCCAAGATAACATCAAAATCATAGACGCGGTTGGGGTCAGGCTCTACGCGCACGTTATCCCGATGCACATTGAGTAAGGATGCGATTTCAGTTAAGCTACTTCCCTTCTCCTGCCCGGTATAGTCGATAAGCACAGTTTGACTATACGTTGTATCGTCAGCAGTGCCTGCGGCAATGGCACTATAGCCTTCCCAAAGAAGCCGTTCCGCAGCAACTAAATCCCAATCGGGGTTGGTTGTACCATTCAGCACGCGGATAGTTGCCCCTTCCAAGCGAATTTGGCTATCAGTAGGTGGTTGGTAAAAATCTGTGAGCAACTGGTGAATAGTCTCATAAACTGGAAGCTGGACATTTTGGCCATCTGGGGTTGTCCATGGTGTTGTATGGTAACCTCGTATGAGCGTGTAGTTTTCTAGTGTTGTGAAGTCCATTGTTAAGGCTGTAGGCAATAGCCCCAACATATCTTCAAAACCGAGATTTGTTTCAACCACTTCAGTCAGTTGTCCCCAAAGCGACGGCAGATTTTGCAACAAGCCTTCATCGCGGGCTTTACGATAAATGGCGCGCAGGATTTGTTGTTGGCGACGACCACGATCAAAATCATCTGCGATGCGTCGTGTACGGGCATACCATAGCGCATCAAAGCCATTCATATGATGGTAGCCAACGGGCAGTGTGCGCAAATAATAGTTATCTTCTACTGGTGCTTCAGGATCGAAATCTTCTACAGGATAATAATCCTGATAAGCGCAATCAACCGCAATATCTATGCCGCCGATACTATCAATAATTTGCTCGAAACCACTGAAATTAACACGGGCGAAAAAGTGAACATTGATACCCAAATTATAGAAAATGGTTTGACGAAGCAGGCCAAATCCACCATCAGGCTCCCAACCATAATTTTCACCAATGCCATAAACCGTGTTAATACGGCGCATGCCAATGGTGGGAATATAAACAAACAAATCGCGGGGCAAGCTTAGCATGGCAGCAGTGCCCGTTTGGCGGTTGATAGACACAATAATCATGCTATCTGTGCGAATCGTGCCATCAGCAACGAGTTCATCATCTCCACCAAGCAATAGAATGTTCACCAAATCGTAATTGCGCTCTACAGGTGGTACACGGGTAGGTATCGCTGTTACATCAATTTCATCCCCATTAGGCTCTGGAGGAAGAATAAGGGTTGGTAAAGGCCGAGGGGTCTCGGTCGGTGTCAAGGTTGGTGTAGGTGTATTAGATGGCGTTAGCGTTGGACTAGGTGTAAAAGTCGCCGTCGGTGTTAACGTTGCAGTTGGCGTTAAAGTTGGCGTCAATGTCAAGGTTGGCGTTAAAGTTGGCGTAGGTGACAAGACAGGTGTGTTTGTCGCGAATGTAAATGCAGTTGGCTGGGGCGTATTGGTTGCAAAAACCTGTGCAACAACGGTTGGTTCTAATGTATCAGTCGCTGTTGGCGGCAACGGTGTAGCCGTCAATGTCCATGTCGCTGTCGGGGGAACAGGTGTATCGGTGTAAGTAGGCGTCCAAGTTGCCGTTGGTGGTATTGGTGTATCGGTGGGTATCAACGTCGGTGTTGGCGGTACAGGTGTATCTGTGGGCGTTGGGGTCACGGTTGGCGGCAGCGGGGTATTTGTCGGCGTTGGGGTATCGGTAAATGCAAGTGCTGTGGCTGTTTGCTGGTAGGCAACAGCGCGGCTATTGAGGGCATTGCTCACACCCATTTGAGCAGAAACGCCCTGAACAACACGCACACCTAAGAGCGCAATACCCACTACCAATCCTAATGGCAATAGGCGAAAACCGACAAAACTCAACACACGTTTGAACAGCCTCATAAACTCACCCACGTTTTCCAATAATAATCAAACGGGGGTAAGTTTAGCCCAGTTTCTGCAGTTTTTCGAGCCATTATTTGGCTCAATCATCCGCAGCCATATCCACTAGAACAATGGGGATGGCACAGCTTGCATCTTCTGGCACTTTCGCATCGTTGTTCACTACGGCGAGGCGTAACCAATAGAGGCCATCTGGCACAGATGTTGTGTCAAAATGATATAGAACATCGCCTTCAACAGTGGTCTCTACCTCATCAAGTGGGGTATAAACTTCTGCCCAATCAGGGCGATATTCCACTTTGTAATACCAGAAGTTTTCATATACGGCAGAGCCGACAATATCAAGGTTAGTTTTGGCAAGTACCTGCCCTGCCTGCGGGGCTGTAATTTGCACCTGTGGGTTTTGGCAACCTTGTGGCTGGTAATCGGGAAGCGTTACAGGTGTAGTAAATTCAGGATTACGCGGCACAAAAATCGTTGAACCAGCCGTCACAGCGTAGATATTCGTCAAACAATTGGCTAAAGCAAGTTCAGCTATGGAGCTGCCTGTTGCGCTAGCAATGAAGGCTAACGGCAATTCATCACTCAGTGTATAAGTCTGCCAACCATCTGGCAACGAACAGTTGTTGCCAGCAAGTGGAGTAGCTGATGCAGCCAATGTCATTGTTACCGTAGGCGGCTCGGTGAGGGTTATCGTTGGCGTATATGTCGCGGTTGGTGTACGGGTTGGGGGGACATCGGTAGCCGTTGGCGGGCGCGGTGTACGAGTGGGGCGACGTGTGGGTGATAAAGTATCAGTAGGGACAGGAGTCGCAGATGCTACGCGAATGACGGTACGAGGCGTTTCCGTTGCCACTGGTGTTGGTGTATTTGTCGATGTAACTTCCTCAGCAGTTGGCTGGGGCGATGAAATATCCGATGTTGTGGCAGTAATTGTCATTTCGGACACGTTGGTAGACGCAGTATTAGCGGCTGTTTCCAATTGAGATGGCACAACTTCCGGATTTGCTGATAAAGAGAGAAGCACAGCAAAAATCAGTGCAATAGCGAGAACACCAATCGCACCAATCGCCACCATAAGTTCATTACCTATATCGCGCCGCATATTATCCCTCTGTCGTTTGTTCGAGCGTTTCTGTGGAATTATTAGCTTCAATATAGGGCAAAGCGAAGCAGAAAATACTGCCCACATCGCGTTTTATTTCGAGCCATAATTTACCGCCATGTGCTTCTATCAGCGCGCGCGCCACTGATAGCCCTACCCCGGTATCGCCCAGCCCCTGAATGAGTGGGTGCTCAGCTTTATATTTACGGGCAAATACACGTGGTTCATCCTCCGGTGCGATGCCACCGCCTCTATCTTCTACAGCAACATATAAGGCATCTACAGGTTCTGATTCATCAGTTAATTGCACATGATCCCGACGGGCAGTGATAAAAATTTCCGTACCGTGTGGCGAGACAAGATAAGCATTTGTGAGCAATTGACCAATAACCTGAGTGAGTGCGTCACGGTCGGCACGGATAGACGGTAAATCTTCCTGCAAATTCAGATGGACGGTTAACGCTTTTTCCCGAAATTGTGTAGTAGCATTGGTCAAAGCATTCTCAATAAGTTGGATGACATCTACCGGCTCAGGCTCCATGACAAATTGACCTGTATCCAACTCCGTAAGGTGTACAAGGTCATCTAACATTGATGCCAAACGATTAACATTAGCAGCCACCCGTTGCAGGAATTTACGCTGCATCTCGCCGAGGATGCCCGCCGATTCACCGAGTAACAAATCTACATAACCAATAATAGAAGTCATTGGCGTCCGCAATTCTTGCACCAGCCCCATAAGCAGCTCTGGATTCTCTACCTGATAAGTGGCCACTTTATGCACTGCTTCTTCAGCCTCTTTACGTGCTTTTTCAAGGTCATCCTCGAGCAGTGCCATCGCAGTGCGCGTTTGATTCAATTCACGTTCTAGTTGGTTGCGTTGTTCCGTGAGTTCATCAACCATCTGCTTAAGGGCATTGATACGCTCTTCATCCACCACAGGAGGCTGTTGGCCATTTTCTTGTAAGCGACGTTGGAGCTGGTCACGCTCGTTGCGCAACGCTTCATGTTGGGCGATAAGGCGGTCATATTTTGTCTGTAAGTCAATACGCTCATCCGCTAATGTGCGGAGTTGTTCTCGATATTGGGTGATTTGCTCGTTCAGTTCAGCAATTTCTAGCTCAAGGCCAGATGCACGGGCTAAAAGTTGGGCACGTTGCTGTTTTAACTCGTCGACACGGTGTAAGGCTTCATCACGCTCAATTCGCAGTTGGTCACG
>DAOTWU010000668.1:0-2377 GCA_034435735.1 Anaerolineae bacterium
GCGCCGAGACCCAACCGCACCGCCTCGCGGCCTTGTTGTATGGCGATGAGCGTCTGGCGAATTTGGGGTATGACGGCGTGGGAATGACCGCGTTCGGCGGGTTCTGTGCGGCGCAAACGCTGGTAGAACAGGCGCTGAACGCAACCGCCCGCCCCCTATCCGAAGCTCTGTTTTTGCCAAGCGACGAACTGCTTGGGGGGTGAAATCACCCACCCAACGCACCGAATGGCGGCACGTCACCAGTGGGCAAAACGCGCTCTGCTGGATACTGTATCTCCATCACTAGATCGTCGAGGCTATCCGGCGGCGCAAACTGCAACACCACCTCCCGCATCTGCCCGTAAAGGCGATAGCCGTTCGCCTCTGCCCACATGGCCAGCACGTTATAGCAATTCTGGTTCACCCCAAAGCGCGTAATCGTCAACATCTCTTGTGTTGCTGGCAAAGTGGAAACAGTTAGGCGCGTTTCAGCATCGAGCGTTAGCGCAAAATCATCGTCCACTTCATCGCCCACCACAAAGCCCAACCCCAGGTCTAAATGCGTCGGGTCAAACTCTTCTGAATACAGCACCATGACAAACGCCCCCAGCGCCCCTTGCCCAACCTGTGACGGCAACGTCTGGTACAAGCGCGCAGCAAACTGCACGGTCATCTCTGGCGAATGGCACACCTCCCGCATCGACAGATAGCGCTGTGCCGGCACAGACTTCACCACAACATCATAATCGCCCATTTGCCCCTCAACGTCGATTTGCTCAATCCGCGATTCAATGCTGCGTATCCGCGCCAGCTCTTCATAAACCATCTGCTCAATCTGGGCTTTCTTCATCGCCAACATCCCGCGCAACTCATCCAGCGAGATATTATCCGCCAAAAGCCGCTTAATCTGCTCCAACGAAAGCCCCATCTCCTTCAGCGCCAAAATGCGGTTGAGCTGGGGCAACTGCTTAGCGCTGTAATAACGATAGCCGGTCGTGGGGTCGGTATACACCGGCTTCAACAACCCTAGCTGGTCATAATGGCGCAACTGGCGGCTAGATACATGGGCAATCTTGGAAAATTCGCCAATCAGATACATTGTCCTATCCTGTGCTCTTTGCTTCTATCATAACCGGAAGCGGGACAACCTGCGCCCCGCCTCCCAACGCAACAACTCGCGGACTATGGCGTCACCTGCACCAGTTCCACCATCTTCACCGAATGGACATGCTCGCCCGTTTCTGCATAGTGCTTAAAGCCCGAAAGCAAGCCGCGTGCCACCCGCGTCAACATTGGTTTGACCACCACCGCTTCCATCAAACGGCCAACGACACCATATTTCATGCGGTAATGGTAGGTCATCGAGACGCGCGTTCCACCCGCTACCACCGCAACCGCAAACGTGATAAACATCTCATGAACGGGCAAAGAGGCCGAAGCTGCGGTGAAAACCAGCGTATAAGATTCGCCCTCATTGAACTCGATAATCCGCTCTCGCAGATAGCCCTTGCCCTCACTATCTAGGTCACAATGCCGCTCTGCGCCTAACCCGCGCGCGGGCGCATCGTTAATAATGTAGGACTTGGGCACAAAGGGGTTATAGCGGTCAATTGTGCCAAAGTCAGATAGCAACTCCCAAACCCGCGCCTTGTCGGCCTCTACGACAATTGAATAACGCATTTCACGCATCACACTATCTCCCAAAACTAAACACCTTCACTGACAAATCGCCGTGACGTGAAGAACTCACGCCATGTCATCGCTAGCGGCACCATGCCCAACACCAGCAGCGCCGTATTAAACACCACATTGAACCCGACACCATACGCCACCGACGCGCCAGTATCGAGCACATACCACAAGAGCAACCCATCTAAGAAACATAGCCACGCCCATTTTGCCCGCTGGCCAAAGGGATAGGCCGCCAGCAAAGTGATGAACACGCCCCAGCCGGCAATCGTCCCGCCCCAAACGGCGAACGCCCATTGTTGGAACTGCACCGTCTCCGCCGTTGGTGCGGCTGCCCCCCAAAACACGGGGTTATACTGGTCATAGAAAATGCCGAACAAGGCCGTGCCGCTAAAAAAGGCCTGCGCGATACCGAAGAGCGTCACGCCCACGCCTAGCGCAATGAGCCAGCGCTGCCAGAACCGAAAACTCATACTATCCTCCCTCGCGCACTATCACGCGCTTGTCTTCATGAACATCTCCACCGTACAGCTTGACACAGTGTCAAGGTCAAGCATCCTAATTGTTAAGAAATTGTCTGTAATACATTGTAATGTCTCGCACACCCCAGAACTTCTGATGTTCGTCTAACATTTCACACCCCAAAACGGGACATTGTTCATATACAGCACTAACGAAATCGCCCTATAATAGCTATATACCCTATACC
>DAOTWU010000669.1:0-8192 GCA_034435735.1 Anaerolineae bacterium
AACCCCGATGATTTTGTACGCATCGAGGTGGAAGCTGGCTTGAACCGCAATGATGTGCTGGTGATACCTGTCTTGGTCAAAGGTGCGGGGATGCCGTCTTCGGCGGATTTGCCGCCAACTATGCGCGAATTGGCTTATCGCAATGGTGCGGTGGTGCGTGATGATCCTGATTTTCACCGCGATATGAACCGCCTCATTAAACAAATTGATGAATATATAAAAGCCCGCCCCAAGAAAGCCGCCTCTCGTCCGCCTGCGGTGGCAATACAGTCTCAGCCACAAACGCCACCATCAAAAGCCCCATCACGTAGTGGGGTGAATCCCATGGTATATATCGGCGTTTTGGGCTTGGTCGTGGTCACTGTGGTGGCCATTTTGCTGGTACTCTCTGGCAATAACGGGAATGATGCCTCTTCAGCCAGTACCCCAACATATTCTGATAAGGATAATGTTACGGCAGCACCCTCGCATGATGGTTCAGATGACATGATTTTCCCCCTTGGCGAACCTATCCCCATTGGCGTTTTGCTCACATCAGAAAATGCAGCGGAACATGATGATATTTTGCGAGGGATTGACCTTGCTCTAGTTGAACACCCGATTGACGTTAGTGGCGAAACAATAGAGGTGCGTTGGGAAAACGCCGAGAGCTTTTGCGATACCAACGCTGTAGAAGAGAATATCAGCGCTTTGCTTGATAGCGGCGTGGCTGGATTTATCGGCCCAACTTGTGATGCCGCTTGCGAACGGGCGGCAGAGATTTTGCATGAAGTCGATGGAGTGATGATTAGCCCCGCTTGCGATGCGGCTTCACTCTCCTTTTTAGGCACGACTAGCTTTTACCGCACAATTCCAAGTTTGGGTGATGTTGGCTGGTTGCTGGCAAAAATGTTTTTAGAAGACCTTGACTTTACCGATGTTGTTGTTATTCATGGCGATACTCAGCGCTCGATTGATGTCATGAACGCTTTTACCGATGGTTTTAGCGAGCAGGGCGGTTCTGTTTATACAGCGTTAGCGTTGCCAGATGTTCCCGATATGGACTTCACCCCCGTTATCCAAACAATTCAGGAGAGCGGTGCAGATGCTGTCTATTTCACGGGTACAATGGAATCAGCCGTTGCCCTCGCTAGCATGATGAAAGAATTGGGCGTAGAGACTCAGTTGGTATTACACGGAGACTACCCGCCAGAAGAATTTATCGATATGGCAGGGGAGTTTGCCGAAGATGTTTACTTCGTTGGCATTACGCCACCAAATAACGATGAATTCCAAGATTGGTTAAACCGTTTCAGTGGCATGACAGGCGAAGAGCCAAACCATCTGACAGCGCTCTATGCCTATGATGCTGCGACCATTTTCCTCAATGCAATTAGAGACTTGGCCTTCATTGAAGACGATACAATTCACATCCCCCGCCAAGATTTTCAGGCGTATGTAGGCAGCTACACGGATACGACAGTTTCCGGTTTTATTGACTGTAGTTTGGGCGGCAATTGCGGATTTCTCAATCTTGCGATTTTACATTATCACGCTAACGAGCTGAATGTTGCCATCCAGCGTGACGATAGGCCTGATAAATAGCCCATGTGCGGTATCTTGCTACAGGATTGTTCAATATGACCACTGCCGCTGTTAAAACTAATGCTGTTTTTGCCGCATTGCCAGATTTCGCCAATACAGTTTTAGTGCCTGTCGCCAATCCAGATACTGCCCCCGCCTTGTTGGAAATTGCGCTTGCCCTGGCCAATCCCGATGGCGGTAAAGTCATTGCGTTGATAGTGTCGTTAGGGGCGGCAGAAGATGCCGAAAAGCAAATCGCGGTTATCGAGCCGATTATCAACAGCTTGATTGAACAAGGCTATCCAGTAGAGCTACTTACGGTTATTGCCACGAGTATTTCACGCGGCATCCTCGATACTGCGCGGGAAATTGGCGCGGACTTATTGGTTCTCGGTCTTAAAGAGCCATCTCAGGGGCATGTGCAACTGGGTACAGTGGTGGAAAATGTCATTGAAACTGCTCCCTGTGATGTGATGGTTTATCGTGCGGCGCGTGACCCACGCTTTGAGCGGATTGTCGTTCCAATGGATGGCTCAATGCCCGCCAGCATCGCTGTTAATATGGCCTCGTTGTTGGCTGTGAGTTATGACTGTAACCTCTCTACGCTCTATATTCAACGTAACTACCGCCTACAACCCGAAAATGAACAGGCAATACGTAAAGCCCTCTCTCGCATTACAGACCGTTCTCGTATCAGTAAGAGCATCATCACCGATTTCAATCCGTCGAACGGTGTGCTGAAAGAAGTGAATGAGCGTGATTTGCTGGTGATTGGTTTTCGGCAAAAAACAGATTTTGAGCGTTGGCTAGAAAACGACATCAGTAAAGAGTTGCTCAACCGTGCGCCAGGCCCTGTTATCCTCATCAGTCGCCGCACCCGCCAGGTGACGGCTGTTGGGCGCGTTCGTGAGGTGTTGGGGCGGCAATTTCTCCGCTGGATGCCAACGCTCACCACAATTGAGCAAAACGAACTGGTCTGGCAATCGCGCAAGATGGCCACCAGCAACATTGATTATGTGATGCTCATCGTCATTGCCGCGGTATTGGCAACGCTGGGTTTGCTCCTCAACAGCGCTGCGGTCATTATTGGTGCTATGTTGGTTGCGCCGCTAATGCAGCCGCTAGAGGCGTTTAGTGTTGGGTTGCTATCAGGACAACCCTTACTCATACGGCGCAGCATCACCACGCTCTTTGAGGGCGTTGTGCTGGCGTTATTCATCGCCATTTTAACGGGCTTACTATTGCCTGTTGATACTCCAACCAGTGAGATGCTGGCGCGGGGCAATCCTAGCTTGGTAGATGCCGCTGTGGCGCTTGCTTCTGGTATTGTTGCCGCCTATGCCACCGCCCGTAAAGACATCCCCGCCGCGCTGGCTGGTGTAGCCATTGCCGCCGCGTTAATGCCGCCAGTGTGTACAATTGGGTTGGGCATCGCCTTTCGTAACCCATCGCTAGCAGGTGGCGCGGGGTTGCTTTTCTTCACCAACATTGTATTTATCATTGCCGCAAGTTGTGGCGTTTACTTTTGGCTGGGGATGCGCCCGCGCAATTTCCGCACAGAAGATGCCACAATTTCGTTGCGCAACTTAGCAATTTGGTGGGGATTGATTGCCGTAGCCATCATTTTCACTGTCAGCGTGTTGCTTAGCCTTGGCCAACGTGCTGCCGACCGCCAATTTATCTATGACCGTCTGAGCGAAACGTTTGCCCCTGCGGAAGTGGTCAGCCTAGAGGTGCGCAGCTATGCGCCATTCCATGCTATAGCGACTCTTCGTAGTGAAACGTCTGTGACTGCTAATACCGTTGCTGATATTGGCGCGATGTTAGGGGCAGAGTTGGGCTATCCTGTGCAGTTAGAAGTGGTGCAATGGCCGTTAGTTTTGCCTCCAAACCATCTAACTCAACAGGCGTGGGATGCGTTGGAAAGTGTGTTAAGCGGTGTTGCCGTACTCGATGTGCAGGTATCACCGCAAGGCGAGGGCTATCATATTATGGCCACAGTTGCCGATAGTATCATCCCCACCCGCTCCCAGTTGCGGGCTGCTCGCCAAGCATTAGAAGCGGCGTTTGAAACTAGTGTGCAGCTCGATATTCGTTTTGAGCGTATGCTCACAGCACCTGCCGATTAAATCAACTAAAACATACAAATTAATTTTCGTAACGCGGCGTATTGGCCTATACTCAGGGGTAAAATATGCCGTTTTTTGTTTAAGAGAGGCTTTTAATGGAAAATACGGATGTTTTGATTATTGGCGGTGGGGCATCTGGCCTATCTGTTGGCGGTGCGTTGAAGCATTTGGCTGGTATCTCCGCCGTTATTTTAGACCGCGAGGGCATGGTTGGTGCATCGTGGGCGCGGCGCTACGACCGTTTACATTTGCATACTGCCCGTGCGCTTTCCCATCTCGCTTATTATCGTATGCCCTCTGATTGGCCGCGCTACCCTTCCCGTGACCAGTATGTCCAGTATTTACAGGATTACGCCGCGCATTTTGAACTAGACATCCGCCACCACACCAGTGTCACTGGTTTAGAACAACAAGATTCGGGATGGCTGGTCAAGACCGATAAAGGGGATTGGCGGGCGCGCGCGGTTGTCATTGCCACTGGCTATAATAACGTCCCCTATATGCCGCGTTGGGAGGGCGTTACGGAATATACAGGTCATTTGCTCCATAGCTATGATTATAAAAATGGCCGCGATTTTCATGGGCAGCGGGTGTTGGTGGTTGGCTGTGGCAATAGTGGCACAGAAATTTGTGTGGATTTAGTGGAAAAAGGCGTGGCATATGTTGCCAATAGCATCCGCAAGCCGCCGATGACCGTCCCCCGTGACCCGTTAGGCTTGCCTGTGCAGTATTGGGGCATCCCCTTGTCTTTAATGCCCGTCCCCATCGCCGATGCCCTCGCTGGCCTTATCACCCGCTTACAATTGGGCAATCTCGCCCGTTATGGCTTTGGCCCGCCGTCGTGGCGCATTTTCCGCGATGGGCGCATTCCCATGATTGATGTTGGTTATGTTCGTTTGCTCAAGCAGGGCGATATTCATCTGTATCCCGATATAGCACGCTTTACTGCCGATGGCGTGCTGTTCACCGATGGCCGCGCCGAGGCCTTCGACGCTATAATCGCCGCAACGGGCTACCGCACAGGGTTAACACAGTGGCTGTCTTTGCCAGATTTACTGGATGAAGATGGCTATTTGAAAGTGCCTTGTGGCGAACCCACCCCATACCCCGGCCTATACTTTGTGGGATTGGTCAATTCTCCTGCTGGTGTCCTTATGGCTGCGCGGATGCAGTCACGGGCGCTAGCACGCCATATCGCATCTTACTTATCACAAGTCATAGAGGATTAGACCATGCAAAAGTTTTTTAATAACCGAAAAGTGCTCATCACTGGTGCTGCCAGCGGCATAGGGCGCGAATTGGCGTTGCTGCTTCATGGATATGGGGCGCGTTTGGCCTTATGGGACATTCAAGCGGATAAGTTGGATGTTGTCGCTGATGCTCATACTGCCGTTGTCGATGTGTGCGATGCTGCACAGGTTTCACAAGCTATGAATGAGGCAGTTGCGGCTTTGGGCGGGCTAGATGTTGTGGTGCATTGTGCGGGGATTGGGCGCAGTGGCCTATTTGCCGATAAGCCTATAGAAGAACATCAAAAAGTGATGCAGGTGAATTTTGGTGGTACGCTCAATGTCGCCCATGCCGCTATCGAGCCATTGAAGCAATCTCAAGGTTCGCTCGTTTTGATGGGGTCAGTTTCCGCCTTTTATGGCCCGCCAGAATACAACACCTATGCTGCGACAAAAGCGGCAGTGCTCAACTTGGCACAGGCGTTGCGCATTGAACTCGCTCCGCACAAAATTCATGTTTGTGTTGTTTCGCCACACACGGTTAAAACGCCAATGTTCGACGAGGCTTTTGCTAAAACGAGCGTGATTCGCAACCCCAATTTTTTCATTGAAGTGAATACTGTTGATCGTATTGTGAACGCCATTGCACGCGGTATCTATCGCAAGCGTTTCATCGTCTATTGTTCGTTCCGTTCGTGGCTGATTTACTTTTTCAGCCGCTATGTAGATTTTCTGGCGGGCAGGCTAATGGCGTTTACTTGGCGGCGAGCGTCATCATCATAGGCAGTCTGGATGTGCTCATGTACAATAGGCGCATTATTGGCCTAACCATACCAGAATAACAATGACTGACAGATTACAACCTTCAGACCGTATTGATGGGGTCTATACTGTCCCCATGCGCATTTTCGCTGATGAGCGCGGGCGCTTCATGGAAACTTTCCGCCGCGAGTGGTTTCCCTTTGTGAGTTGGGATCGCGTCCAAACTAATCGTTCGGATAGCATCGCGGGGGTATTGCGCGGGCTACATTATCATTTCAACCAAATCGATTACTGGTTTGTGATGCGCGGTATGATTCGGGCGGGGCTGGTTGATTTACGCCCGTCATCGCCCACTTATATGCAAACCCAAACCATCGATATGGGCGAAGATAATCTCATCGGCCTCTTCATTCCTGTTGGTGTGGCGCATGGCTTTTACGCCCTCACCGATTGCACCTTGACCTATATCGTCAATAATTACTACGATGGCGCGGATGAATTTGGTGTGGCGTGGAACGACCCCGACATTAACATGCCATGGGGAGCAAATGACCCGCTAATTTCCCCGCGTGATGCCGCTAACCCCTTATTGAAAGATATTCCAGTGGATAAATTGCCGCGCTAAGCGATTTAAGCGGGTAGGGTGAACGCCTTGCCCGCTTTTGACTTCAATATATTTCTTATGCTTCTTTGAGATAATTTTTACAAAAGCGCTCTATCTTCAAAGTGAAATGAAATTTCGTGGTTAGGAGGTGCTGTGATGACATGGCTAGCCCCTTACCGCAATGACCCTATCGTCGATATGCGCCGTTCTGTAGACCGCATGTTTGAACTGATGGAACGCTCAATGCTAGATTTGAGCGCGCCCTTTGAGGATATGTTTGGCTTTGATGGGCCAGCAGTGAATATCCGTGAGGATAAAGGCAATGTGATTGTAGAAATGCCGCTGCCTGGCTTCAATGATGAAGATATTGATGTCAATGTTCAGGGTGATATTTTGACCATTAGCGCCGAGACCAAACATCAAGAAGAGCGCAACGAAGGTGGTTGGTATCGCCGTGAATGGCGCTATGGTAATGTGCATCGCTCTGTTCGTTTGCCAGCAGAAGTCAATGGCGATAAAGCCAAAGCAGAGCTACAAAACGGCATTTTGACCATTACCCTCCCACGTCAAAAAGAAAATCCAGTGAAGCAAATCGCCGTCAAGGCGCGTAAACTCCTCAAGGGCGAAAATAACTAATCAAAAAGGCGGGCTGGGTTTGTTCAGCCCGCCCTCTGTTTTTATCCTGTGCAGCGTTTTATTCGCCTGCCTCTTGGGTGGCTTCTGCTTCTAACTCCTCTAACAGCAAACCTGTTTGGAAGTCCACACCTGTTTCAATGCTACCATCGCGCAGCCCTTCCAAAATCTCGGTCACCTGCTCGGTTACCTCTTGCGGCAAGTCGCTATCATGCGGTGGCGCAAAGCCAATGCCGTCGTTAGCGACTTCTAGCACATAAATGCTATCTTCTGGATAGGGTTCGCCCAAAGCTGCGGCGGCAATCATATCATAGACACCATTATCAACGCGCTTGATAGCGCTGCTGATGAGATATTCTGCACCAGGGCTCTCCCCTTCGCCAAAGGTGGTGTAATACTCATCTTGGTCAACCCCAATGACGAATATACCTTGTGCAGCTGCCGCTAAGATGCCGCCACTACCCGTGGGGCCGCCCGCGCCAAAAATCACATCTGCGCCCTCGCCAATAAATTGCTCGGCAGCGCTTGCCCCGCGGTCTGGCGCTTGGAAGTCATCAATATAAACGCCCAGCACCTCAATATCGGGGTTGATATAGCGCGCGCCTTGCTCAAAGCCATTGCGGAAGCGCACCACAGGCGGGATGTCCACACCATACACGCCGGCGACTGTTCCCGTTTCGCTCACCAGTGCGGCCATTGCGCCAGCGAGAAAACCAGCTTGGTCTTCACGGAACTGTAGGCCAACAAGGTTGGGCAGCGGCTCTTCAAAAAACTGGTCAACACCAATGAAATAAACTTCGGGATTGGCTTCTGCGGCGGCGCGGGTAGCATCGGCCAGCGCAAAACCCACTGTGATGATGACATCGAAGCCATCCCGCAGGCAGGTGTTGATATTCGCTTCATAGTCAACTTCTGATTGGGTTTCAATAAAAGTGGAATCGAGATCAAATTCTTCTACAGCACGCACCATGCCTTCATAAGCAAATTGGTTAAACGTGCCATCGTTGATGCGCCCAATGTCGGTAATCAGGCAAACGGAATCAATAACACTTTCTTGAGCGGTGGCTGGTGCGATAGTGACCAACCCCAATACAGTGACCAGCAAACCGGTAAAGAGACGGATTGCGGTTTTCAATGTAAATTACCCTTTCCTAAAGTTGCGTTAAATACAAACTAAAGTGGGTCGGGCGCAATATAGCAGGTCACTATGGGCGTAACAAGCATAGATTGGCTTAAGGTTGCCATAACATACTTGCTTCATCCTCATTGTTT
>DAOTWU010000670.1:0-2339 GCA_034435735.1 Anaerolineae bacterium
GCAAGCACGCCAACTTGCCACGATGTGCCCTGTTGCAACACCCTTTCATAATAGAAATTTAGGTCATCAACCAAATCAGACAATCCACCCTTCCCCCAGGCATATTCTGCTCGTGCCGCTAATGTGGGAACAATACGCCCAATTTCCTGCATCTCATCAGCAACTTGCCACGCGCTTTCAATAAGTTCATTGGCCGCATCATCGCCTCGACGAACTGCAATATATGCTTTGACGAACAGCGCGGGCTGGCGTAGTGCTGTCGCTATATCTTCCACTGTGAGCACCCTTTCAACTTCCATCTCTGCATCATCCCACATGCCCCGCTCAAAGTAACAACGTGCCAACCAACCACGCATATAGATGTCCCACGAATCCAAGTTTTGCTGTTCGCAATAAGCAAGCCCGTCATTAAAGTATTGCATGGCGAGTGCATACTGGCGATTATCTACAGCCAAGCTGGTGATATTGGTATAGGCACGAGCAGCATGTTCTTCCAGCCGTTGCTCTAACGACAGGTCGAGGCTGTTAACAAGGTTTGTATAGCCAATATCATCGCCAGATAGCCATTGCGCAGTGCCTAAATTGTTGAGCGCATGTGCCATAACATCGAATGCCTGTAGCTTTTGTGCCAACTGAAGCGCTTTTTCTGCAAAATCAATCGCTTGCCTATTTTCAAACTTGAGCATATGGAGTTGCGAACGGTTACTATATGCCTTTGCCAACTCCAAAGAATCTGGCAATTGCTTTGCTTTATCAAGCGCCTGTTCCGCATAGCGCTCTGCTTCATCCCTATTCCCCAAGAACCAATGAAACCGTGATAGCCGTCTTAAGGCGTTCACCTCTTGGGCGATTTCCCCTTGCTGCCGCCAAATTTCTAATGCTTTTTCCGTATTTTGAAGTGCTTCGCCTATTTGGCCAATTAAATAGCATTCATAAGCCAATGCATCGTGAACCGTTGCTTGTTCAGTTGGTTCAAGTCGATGCAGATGTGCTAACATGATGCGGTAATGATTTGCCGCTTCACGGTGTGACCCTAGATTAATCGCTTCTTGAGCCGCCAACGGCGCATACTTAAGCAGTAAGGGGATGTCGTTAATGTGTTCCGCATGATAAACAATGTGTGTAAACCCAACATTTATTCCCTGTTCATGACTTTGAATCAATCCTTTGATGGCCAATGTATGCAGGGCATTGCGCCTAATCGGTGGCAACGATTCAGCAATTGCCTGACGCATTAGCGCATGACGAAAAATAAGCCCGTTATTATCTATATCAACCAACCCGCTTGCTGCGCACTGCTCAAAAAGCTCTAGGGGTATATCCCAAATCGCTTCTAATAACCAATAGTTGCAAGTTTTCTTCGGAATAATTGAAGCAAACTCTAGAATTTTTCGCACCTCTGGCGGTTGCTGGCTATAGCGGGCGACTACAGATTCAGTCACAGAACGGGGGAAATCATCTGTATTGTTAGCAAGAAATTCCGTCACATAAAATGGGTTACCGCTGGTCAATTGGTATAGCCATTCACCAGAAATTTGTTTCTGCTTTGCAAGTGATACAACCAGCTCCTTAGATAAGCGCTTTAGATTTAATCTATGAATGTTCGTGCCAGATAAGCGCCCAACAACATTATGAATGGGATGATTGAGCGATAAAATATCATTTCGATATGTCACAATCATCAAGCAATTTGTTTCGTGTATGCGCCGCCCAAGGTAGATTATCAGGTCATAAGTGGCCTCATCTGCCCAATGAATATCCTCAAAGACCACCACTGTAGGTTGATTAGCTGTTTGCAATTTGGTTATGCAGGCATTGAATATGATAGGGCGCGACGGCTCCCAAAGCATCTCACTCAACTCTTCATCTGGAATTTGGCGAGCTATATCAATCAAAGGGCATAAAGGATGTGGAATGGTAAACGGGTCACAAGCCCCCCGCAAAAAACGAAAAGCTTGCGGCTGTGATTGCACAAAATGCTCGATAAGGCTAGTCTTGCCTATACCTGCCTCGCCACAAATAAGTACCAGCTGCCCCGTGCCACGCCTCACTTGGTTAAGCGCTAAGCCCAAAGTGCGAAGTTCTCTGTCTCTTTCAAACAACATTAGCCCCGCCTTCCTCAATAACCAAATGAATGTATCAATTATTTCTACTAATTATACTTCAACAACATATAAGCTACGCCCAATTAGCTGCCATAAACAAACGTTTTTTTTGAAATCCCCCGCCCCCACCGCTGTATCTAGGCAACCTCTTATTCACTCTGCACAAAAACGGCGGCAATCTAAGCGCACTCGCGTTACAGTCCTAGGATGTAGTTCACAACATGTTATAGGCTC
>DAOTWU010000671.1:0-2749 GCA_034435735.1 Anaerolineae bacterium
CACTTTGGTCAGGGTCTAAGGGCAAAAGGAGCACTTGCTCTTCGCCCCGTTCAACATTGGATTGGTCAATGCCAGCATTGGCAGATACGAAACCCAAGCGATGCTCTGTGACAAGCACACCCCGCGCTACACGCGACACACTGCGGCTTTCTTGTAATATCAATTCTACAATACGCGGGTCTTTACCAGTTTGTTCTGCAAGGTCTATAGCGCGTTGTGAGGGCGTTACATCACCCAGATTGACGTAACGCCCTTCAGCTTTCGAGACAATTTTTGAAGCTATGACCAAAATATCCCCATCTTGCAGGGTGATAGCGCTTTGTTCTAGTGCAGCACAAATTAAAGCTACTAGATTATCCCCTGGTTGAATAAGTGGGATACCGGTCAAAGCTGTTGCAGTAAAAGATGTGGCATCCAAAGCTATTCAATACCTGTGATGTGTATACCGGCGCCTTTGACTTTATAAGTCTTGTTGATGTAAATGAGAACAGGTGTTAAAGCCTCAACAGCAACTGCATTAGCTAAAGGCCCTGCATCAATACCGCGCATGCCAGCAGCCTCAGCCAGGCGGATAACATCAGCTTTGGCATCAGCATCATCACCACAAACGAGAACATCGCAGGCGACAATAGCCTGGGGGTCTTTTAATTTAGCGGCACTCACATTTTGGAACGCAGCAACAACGCGCACATCATCACCTAAATAGGCCTGTGCTTCCAATGCAGCCGATTTCCCTTCGGGAACGAAGACTGTATCAACGTGAGGCGGGTTCAGAGGGACGGTTAAATCAACCAGCACTTTGCCAGCAAGGTGGTCTTTCACACCATCTAATGTCACTTTATGTGCGCTATAGGGCACACTCAATACAACGATAGCGGCTTCGCGAGCAGCATCAACGTTAGCCATTCCGATTAAATAATCCCCTCCCAGCGCTTCATTGAGCTCAGCGGCGCGGGTAACGGCCTTTTCTTCAGAGCGTGAGCCGATGATAACGCGATAGCCATTCAGTGCCCAGCGCATGGCCAAGCCAGAACCTTCTTTACCAGTACCGCCAAGTACAGCAATACTCATCAGCGTTGGCGCATTATTTTCAGTCATAAAACATTCTCACCTTTGTTTTTACAAAGAACGTTGCGCAAATTCAGTATAGCGTTTCCACACATCAGGAGCTATTGCCATTGCCTCTGCTGCAATAGCTTTCTCGTCTAAGGTCAATAGTTGGCGATCTTTCATCAAGACACGACCAGCAGCGATTGTGGTTGTAATCATTGACGCTTCAAAACCAAAAATCACATGCCATGGCGCATTGCCTTCGGTCAGAGGTGTATAAGGGACGTAATCGACAAAGATAATATCCGCCTGTGCGCCGACGGTAATTTCGCCCAATTTTTGATTGGGGAAAAATTGTTGTACCAAACGGGCATTATGCTGCGTCGCCATACGAACAACATCAGCGCCATTGGCGCGGCGCGGGTCACGGTAGGCAACTTTATGTAACAGATAAGCAGCTTTCCATTCGGCAAACATATTATTACCCATGCCATCATTGCCCAAACATACAGGCATCCCCTGTGATAGCATGTGGTCAATATCTGCTGCCCCTACCCCATTATTCATATTAGAGCGAGGTTGGTGTGTCACCCATGTGCCAGTCTCTTGTAAGCGCTGGCGTTCTGCTTCATCAATATGCACACAATGAGCAGCAATAGTTTTCTCACCCAAAATACCAAAATCATCAAGGCGTTGAACAACTCGTTTGCCACTTCTGTGCAAGCTATCCTCTTCATCCGCTTCATGCTCAGCAACATGAATATGGAAACCCGCACCAGCTGGTAAAGCATCGGCGCATGCACGCAATGTCTCATCGCTCAGAGTTAAACTTGCATGAAGGCCAAACGAGCCAGCCAACATCGGGTGTTGGCGTGTTGCTTCAATAAAGCGTACATTTTCGGCAATGCCAGCTTGTGCCTTTTCCACGCCATCACGGTCAGTTACTTCGTAGCATAGAACAGCACGCAAACCAGCCTGTTCAACCGCTTCAGCAATGACATCGAGACTACCGTCAATGAAGTTGGGGCTAGCATGGTGGTCAATAAGCGTTGTTGTACCATGCTTAACAGCATCAACAAGCGCAACCAGTGCACTCAGGCGCACACTGTCACGGTCTAGAGCTTTATCTAGCGGCCACCATAATTGGCGCAAAATGGTTGGAAAATCTGGTGGTGGCGGGCCAGGGATAGCCATCCCACGAGCAAACGCACCATAGAAATGGGTATGGGCGCAAATGTTCGCGGGCATAACATACTGGCCTTTTGCATCTAGCCGTTCGGCATCAGGATAGCGGGGTTCAAGCTCATGTGTTGGGCCAATGTCTTGAATAATACCGTTTTCAATATAGATGGCATGATTAGAAAGAACTTTATTTTGTTCACCCCATGTTATGATGGTAGCGTTAGTAATCAGCATTTTAATATCCTTCCAGAGGGATGTTGCCCATAACAGCCCCGCCATGCCGCGCAATTTCTAGGCGCAATCGCTCCAATACTTTATCGGGTTCATCTTCCCCCAGATATAAAGCGCCATCTAATGGCTCTGTTGTCGCCTTAAGGACGCCATTTTGGCATAAGATGCGCAATTGTGCGCCACCATCTTGTTTTTCAGCTTGCCATAAACGGCGAGATTTAACACCATTTTGTCGCAAAGCGTGATACAGACGGTCTACAAAATAATCGGCGTCACTATACAAATC
>DAOTWU010000672.1:0-2259 GCA_034435735.1 Anaerolineae bacterium
GCGCGCTGAAATAAGCGTTGCTCTTCGTTTAGTGTAAAGTCCATATCTCGGAGAATCCTTTTTAATCCACCATCTTGAATGCAAATGTACTATACTGTTATGGAATAACAGCTTCAAATACCCTGTCTACCTTGCACAATGCTGAGGAGTGCACAAATGACGTGGCTTTCTAGCCGAATTGGACTGACCCGTTATGATGCCGATGAATTGTATAAAGAGGCGCTTAAAGCCTATGGTAAAGGGCAATATGAAGAAGCGCTGATGAAGTTAGAACAAGCTATTGAACTTTTACCCCGAAATTCTGAATATTGGGCGGCTAAAGGGCTTGTTTATTTAGAAGATGGCGAGACAGAGAACGCGCAAGAGGCTTTTGAACAGGCGCTGAGTTTATATCCTTATGAGATGTTGGCGAATTATGGGCGTGGTATTATCGCTTACAAAGATGAAAACTGGGATGAGGCAATCGCCTATTTCAACGATGCGTTTGCTGCAGATCCAGAGCGTGCCGAAACGCTATACTACCTCGCGCTTTGCTATCATCGTAAAGGGTTAAACCGTCAAGCTTTAGCATATATGCAGCGTGCTCATGAAATCTTGGAATCACAAAACGACCGTCGACGCACTGATGCTAATCGTTGGATACGGGAATTTGAGAAACTGGTCAATTTATTACCGTCGGGCGAATAGCCAACCATACTAAAACAATCGCCAGCCCTATCAGCCCCCCCGCTAATGCCCAGATAGGCAGTCGTGCCACAAAATCGACGATTAACATCAGTGGATAATCAGGGAAGGTGTGGCCATGTCGCACATCTTTGAACAGCATGATGAGTGCTGCGAAGATGTTCACACTTGCGCCAGCAACAGCGCCAGCGCCCGCCCCCAATGAAAACAACCTTTGCGGCTTTACTGTGGTTTGGATGGCGAGTTTGTTCATGATTTGCCAGATAATAAGCACAACCATCACCGCGCTGAAGACTATCGGGGTATAGATGTCATCACTCTCAAAGCCCAGCCATATAAAAAGCGCTATACCGTAAAGTATCACGATATAGCGCGGCAATGTGCGAGATGTCACTGCTTAGTCCCCCGCATAGGATGGTGATTGCACCATAACTCGTTCAACACGGAACAAGTGTACACCGCAGGGCGGTAGCTCGATGAAAAGACCATTTTCGGCTAAATTTTGCCCGCGATGGTAATAGTATTCGCCCGTGATAGCATCGGTTAGCCGCCAATCATGATGGCCAATTTCTGGCCATATATCTAACCGCACTAGAGCCTGTGCCCAATTATCAGAGAAGTTGACGACAATCAAACGGTAATCTGCGTCATGCTTCCAGCCATGCGCAAGCAAGTATTCATGCGAGGTGTTGCCCTGCCATGCTTCTGTTAGGCTGAATAAGTGCCAGTCGCCGTGCTGGTAAACGGGGGCACGAGTTTCTTTTAGCAATTGGCGATAAAAGGCTTCTAGCTCTGGATGAATCGCCTCATCTGGCTGCCGCCGTATTTGCACGGGCAATTTCGCCTTACGCCCTTGCAGTTGTCCATCATGGAGCAAAACCGCCCCTGGTGCGGTCATCAATAAGGCTGCTGCTGGACGGCTTTTCTCAACGCCAAGCCGCTCTGCGGCCCGCGGCTCATCGTGATTTTCGATAAATCGAATAGTGTGGTTTTGATAGTTAATATCAGCCTGTAAATGTGTTTTTAACTGCTCTAGCTCTTGTTCAACTAAGCGGTCATAGAACACTTTGTCATAGGTGTAATCAAATCCCAGTTTTTGAAGTTCGTGTTCCATATCCCAATACACTTCAGCAATGAAGATGAAATTAGGATGTAGTGCTTTGACGTTGGGGATGATGTCTTCCCAAAATTCAGTTTTCGGCGGTTCATCAACATAGTCGCCCCATGTTTGGGCGAATATGCGATTGACCAATAACATCGCCATATCGCAGCGAACGCCGTCGCACTGGTCAGCAATATCGAGCAGCGTCTCTAGTGCGGCTTGCCGATAGCTGGGGCTGAATGCGTCTAGTTGTGCTGTATCAATCCAACCGGGAAAGTAGGGATCTCGCCCATGGGCGACAACGAGCGTTCTCCCCCAAGCATCACGTGATTTGAAAAACATCCCCTTGTTACGCTGTAAGTCGCTGAGCGTGCCCCGCACGAAGCGGTCGGGATGCTGGGAGACCCACGCATGGTCAATGGCAACATGATTGGGCACAAAGTCGAGAATGAGCTGCAAGCCGCGCTCTTGTA
>DAOTWU010000673.1:0-2525 GCA_034435735.1 Anaerolineae bacterium
TGATAGACTTTTTGCCATGATTTCACTCCTTTTTAGGTTGATGGCTTGAACACCTTTCATCCTATCGGGAGTGTTTTCATTCTTCTATAAGCAATTGCTTCTCCACCCGCATAGCGGGCGGTTTTCTGTTTCGTACCTGCGGTACTCAACGCACTAAAGTGTCTAATAAAAACCCCCGATAGGCATCGGGGGCTGGAATTTTATAGCAGGGTTGAACTAGCCAAGAGCGTCGTAGCCAGGCCCTTCAGCGAAGAAATCATAGTTCGGCTGAATGTCCTCGGTCAAGTCGACAACATCGCCTTCGCTGTGGGTGACCAGTTCTTTGGTATCGAAGGGAATACGCTGCTGGCCTTCGGACATGACATAGTCAGCGGGAACTTCTTCTTCGGGGAAGATGGCTTCGAAGGGGCATTCTGGCACGCAAGCGCCGCAGTCAATGCAGGTATCGGGGTCAATGAAGTACCACGGCCATTCATTTTCTGGCTGGCCGGGAACGATGCATTCCACTGGGCAAACTTCTACACAAGCGCCATCACGAAGGCAGAGGCTGGTGATAATATGTGTCATTGGTAAGCTCTCCTTGTCAAGCAGCGAATTTAATCGCCTCTCATTACAGTTTTAACGGGATGCATTATACGATTCTTCTTTAGAATAACCAGTCTTAACCTGATAGTCTGGAACTTTTGTTGGATTTTGAAAAATGAATTTTCAGGGGGTTGTCTTTATTTAACGGTTGAGGATATTTAATTTTAACCCATGTTAAAACTGTAACTCGGTTTCGGTTTGGGGCATCATATTCGTACGGGCGAGATATTCCAGCCCTTCACGGTCTGCAATGTAGACCGCGCGCCCCTTTTTACGCAGCAAGCCAGCGTTCAATAAACCACGCAAGGCGCGCCCTACAACTTCGCGGGTTGTGCCGAGTATTGAGGCAATTTCTTCCTGTGTCAGTTTCGTCGGGGCTTCGTTAATTTGGTCGCCATAGGTGGTTTCGTGCAAGAAGAGTTTGGCCAAGCGAGAGGGAATCGTGCGGAAGGTCATATCTTCTAGCCGCTCGATATATTCACGGTTCATATGCGCCAGCCCCTGCACATAGTTGGCCAGCAGCACCCGTTCACTAGACATCAAGCTGAGCAGCCAATCATGGCTAATCACCATCACATCAGTAGCCGTGACCGCCATGGCGTTAAAGGGGTTCAAGCCACCATCAACAGCGGCCACCTCGTTAAAGCTAGAGACAGCTCGCAACAAGCTCAGTGTATGCAGGCGGCCTTCAGCGCTCACGCGGAAAATCCGCACTAGCCCATCCAGCACAATATAAAACCCAGAGCAGCGGTCGCCTTCAGTAAAAATTGTCGCGCCCGCCTGATATTGACGACGGTGCGCGACCTGTGCAATACGATTCAAACTATCTGGCGTTAAACCATGAAAAAAAGGCAAGTCTTGCCAGCAATCAAAGCTCATAGCAGCCCTTTCATTCACCACAACCTCTCTTATAAGAGTGGGTGAACTTGGCATAATTGTATGTGACTTTTGTTGTATCTTGCTGCAAGTCCTATACAAAAACTAGGGCAGCAACAATCAAAACCACAATCAAAGCCGCAGCGAGCAACCCCATATTGCGCAAATCTTTGACGACATACCCATATTGGTCGCGCAATTCGTTCTCATCCACTTCTTTGGTGGGATGGGAGAGCAAATAGGCGATTTGCTCTTGGGATAGTTCGCCTTTCTTTTTCCTACGCAGGTCACGCTCGGCTTTACGCGCGGCAGAGGGCTGGCTAGAGCGACGGCGACGGCGACGACGGCTGCGGCGCTCTACAGCGACGACGGCCTCATTTTCAGTTGCGGTTTCTTCCGATTGCGCGTTTTCGTCTTCAGCGACATCGCCATTTTCCTGCCGCGCTTGTTCTAGCACGTCCTGTGGGATATTGGGCGACTTCTTGCGTGATTTACGCCTTGCCATCATAAGCTCCCTTCAACCAGATGTATACCGCCCCATATGATACGCCTGTATAGGCATTAGGGGTATACCCGAATTACAAATCGTCGCGCTCTGCTTTAACTACAATCCGCATATTATCCACCTGATAGGGATAGCAGGAGATGAGCGTCGCTGTCGGGCGCTCGGTATGCTCCATTACCTCAACCGCTGTTGGCTCGACAATTTGCGTGCCTGTAATGGTGTAGGTATATACACCAGTGCGCGTCTGTATCTGGAACTTATCACCAGGTGATAGCTGGTCTAGATAGCGGAAAAGCTCGCCATAAATATCGTTATGGGCCGCAAGAACGATATTGCCTTCATCAGATGAGGGTTTTGCACCATTGGGCACCATGCCAATGCCCTGCTGTAAGGCTTGCCAGTCGACGCCTTGCACAATGGTATGATTGATATTCAGTTTAGGAATAATCAGCGCAATCGGCGTGTCATCAGTTGGCGCGGGGCGGCTGATGGGCGGCTGCACAATCTGCTGGTAGGCCAGATTGCGCAAATGCTCCGGCACTTCGTTGAAGTTGAACTG
>DAOTWU010000674.1:0-2638 GCA_034435735.1 Anaerolineae bacterium
GCGCCAATCGCGGGCGTCGCGGCAAATGGCGGCCAGCTCTTGCAAGCGGGGCAGGGCGGTTTGCTGGAAGAATGTCGCCTGTTGGCTGGCGGGCAGGGCGGTTGCTTCGCCCCAAATGGCGCGGCCTACAATCACACCAGACGCCCCCTGCTGTACGGCGCGCCGCGCTTGCTGGCGGAAGGTCTCATAATCCACGCCGGCGCTGAGCAGCGTCCACGGCACGCGCCCACAGGCCTCATCCAACGCGCGCAGGGCGGCAGCGTGTTCGCGCTCTGGGGCTGTGGCTGGCAGCGGGTAGGGGAGCTTGAGGATGTCTACGCCCATTTGCGCAAAAGTGGCGGCGCTCTCGATGACTATATCGCGGTGCTGGGCGGGCGTTAGCGCTTCATCAGGCGGGAGCGCGTAGGGAATAGGCTCTAGATATAGCGGCAAATCATGCTGGGCACACTGGGCGATGATGTCTTGCACGAGTTGCCGTTTGGCGGCGGCCTTGCTATCGTGCGGGTTGTAATAAAGTAGCAGCTTCGCCCCATCGCCCCCCGCGCGCTTGATATGCCCCACGCTCCAATTGGGGATGAAGCGCGTATCGCGGCGGCTGGGGTGCAGGCTGTAGTCGGTGATTTCTAGCGGGGCGAGCAGGCCAACATGGGGCGGCAGCAGCGCCTGTTGCTGGGCGGCGGCGATGGTGGGCGGGTCGGTCAATAGCGCGGAGACGGGTGGCAATAGCGTTTCGATGAGCTTCAGTTTGAAGACCAGCATGCCGTTATCGGTGAGCGGTGCGGTGCGGTGGCGCGCCAATTCATCACGCAGGTTGTCGCGGTGGTCGATGGCGAGAATGCAGAATTGGCCGTCAGGTGTGGCGGCGCGGCTGAGGTGGCGCGATTTTTCAGGTGTAGCGGTCATGGTGGTGCTCCTGTGACGGCTGCGGGGCTTATTGTAACGAGGTGCGGCGGGTTGCTCAAGGGGTGGGCTGGTGGTTGCCACTTTGGCGGCGACGCGGTATACTCTCCGTCGTTGGTTGCTTTTGGCCATATTGGGCTGTAAAGCGGGGGTATTTAAGCAAAATTTTGCAGGAGCGCCGCAGAAATACCCCTTAAAGCGATTTGTCCTGAAACCCTCTTTTTTGGGGGCAAAAGTGTGAAGATTGGCTAAAATGCTCGCGGTTGATTACGGTGTATCTTCATACAAAATTATGTGATTGAGGGCGAAAATAGCGGGTAAACGGGGCAAAACGGGCTGAATTTGGGATAAGTTGGGATATATGAAACTCCCCCCACTTTTTGTGCAGAAAACGGGTTTCAAATACGTAGACGATATGTATAATAGTAGACAGATTTTTCAAGGGCTTAAAATTGGCCGAAAAAAGTTTTTGACAAACACGGGGGAGTTATGGTATACTGCGTGTGTTGTTAAAACAGGCTTGCACCATTCGATCCGCTATTGAGGATACTGAAACCAGAAGGCCAATATTTTGTTGCGCTACCGTTGGCCTTGCATCATTCGATCCGCTATTGAGGATAAGTGCCGTCTAACATAGGCGGCGTTTTTATTTCCCCCAGTTAACACATCCCCACCAAGCGCCAGCAGGGCGGGGGGGAATGTTGCTTTATATGATTCTGCTGCTTCAAGTGGGCTGGCTAAGGTTTCCCGGCTTAGTTATTAGCACAACTCTGTAATTCCCTCGCTATTTGTGTGAAATGCACCAAATTTGTGTAACTTGCTCGATAGACGCGCTAGTTTATACGTTTAACGAATATCGACATTTGTAAGTTTTATATAATTTCGTGCGGAATGAAAATGAAGAAAATCATACTATTTCTAACCGTAATGTTGCTGCTCGCCACGTTGAACCTGGTGACGCTGGCGGCAGATAACAATGTCCAATGGGCGGATTTGGGGCATAATAGCCGCGACCCGCTCTACCGGCAGCCGCAGGGGCCTGTTCCCACCGGAACGCCCATCACCCTACGGCTGAGAGCCGCCGACGGCGATTTGACCCAGGCGCAGGTGCGCGTTTGGAACGACCGTCTGGATACATCGACCATTTATAATATGACGCTGGTGGCCAGCAATGTCGCTTTACCCGGCGACCCCGGCCCTTATGAGTTTTGGGAAGTGACCCTGCCCGCCAGCCCCGACCCAACTGTTTACTGGTATCGCTTCATCGCCACTGATGGCAGCGCTGTCGCTTATTATGAAGATGATGCGGCGCGCACCGGTGGCTGGGGGCAAACCTATGGCAGTAGCCCAGATAATAGCTGGCAACTGACGATTTACGACGCCGGTTTTTCCACGCCAAGCTGGGTGAAAAACGCCATCTTTTACCAAATTTTCCCCGACCGCTTCCGCGATGGCGATAGCACCAATAACCCCACCGCCGGCGATTTCTTCTATGGCAACTATGACACCATCGTGCGCTCCAATAGCACCGACTGGAACGCCCGCATCTGTGACCCGCGCGCCGTCGCTGGTAGCAGCAGCACCTGCAGCGGCATCTATAGCCAGAACTTCTATGGCGGCGACTTGCAAGGCATCATCGACCAGCTACCCTACTTGCAATCGCTGGGCGTGACGGCGCTCTACCTCAACCCCATTTTTGAATCGCCATCTAATCACAAGTACGATACGACCGACTTCT
>DAOTWU010000675.1:0-3225 GCA_034435735.1 Anaerolineae bacterium
TCATGCCAGAACGTGGGCAAACTGTATTGCACGATGTGCCCACAATTCGCGATGTTGAACTGGCACTGGAACTGGCGCGAGCAACTGGCGCAAAAGTTGAACACCGTCGGGAAGAGCATGTTGTAGTTATTGACGCCAGTACAGTCAATAATGGGCGGTTAGACCCAGAGCTTACACAGAAAATGCGTGGTTCTGTGCTCTTCTTGGGGCCGTTGCTCTCTCGATTGGGTTATGTTGAATTACCGGGTAGTGGTGGCTGTGATATTGGCACTCGAAAGATTGATTTTCACCATCGCGGTTTTGCACGACTAGGCGCAAAAGTGACATATCGCGAAGATGGCACAACCATTCTAGAACTGGAAAAACCCCGTTTACAAGGCAATTTCATCTATCTCGATTTGCCTAGCCATACCGGCACGGAAAATTTGATGATGGGAGCGGCATTGGCTGATGGCGAAACCATTATTGAAAATGCATCCGTTGAGCCGGAGGTTATTGACTTTGCTGCGTTTTTAACCAAGATGGGCGCGCAAATTGATGGTGTAGGCACCCATACTATGACCATTCGCGGGGTGCGGGCATTACACGCTGTTGGGCATCGCCCCATTCCAGACCGCCTGGTCATCGGCGCATTAATGTGCGCCGTTGGTATTGCTGGCGGCGAAATCACCATTCACGAAGTTAACCCGACACATATGCGCCTTGTATTAGCAAAGCTAGAGCAGATGGGGCTTAAGTTCGATATTGATACAAACGGCGAAAGTGTCACTGTAAAGCGCGACATTAATAAACGGATTAATCCAATTAACATCACAACCCACCCTTACCCAGGATTCCCAACAGATATTCAACCGGCTATGGCGGCGCTTGCCACTGTTTCTAATGGCACAAGCTACATCAGAGAACGCATCTTCGAAAACCGGTATGACTTTGTAGAAGGGCTGGTGGCGCTAGGCTCGGATATTATCATCAGTCAAAACGATGTTTGCATTGTCAAAGGTGTGGAACAGTTGCATGCCAATAGCATTCGTGCACCAAGTATTCGCGCTGGTGCGGCGTTACTTATTGCTAGTTTAGCTGCCGAAGGCGAAACAACGATTAGCAATATATACCAGATTGACCGCGGGCACGAGTGTATTGAAGACCAGCTCACACAACTGGGCGCAGACGTGCGACGAGTGAAAACAGAAGCATAGCGCGAATTTATACAAATTAGGCCAAGAGACTATACAGGCGAGTGTAGTCTCTTTTTCATTTATAGATATGGTGTTTTTCCATTTATTAGGCGAATTCAATTAAATTTGAGTATACTAACTTTGAAAGGCATGTCGAAAAGGAGGCCATCCTATGACGCAAAAAATCAAAGTCATAATTATGAGTGGGGCCGAGGATGGTTCGACACGTGTTTTTGATAGTAAGAACGGAGATGGTATTTTTAGAGAAAACAAGTGGACACTTAGCATAGGGCGTAAAGACGACAACGATTTGTGTCTTCGTAATGATACCTTTGTTTCTCGACAGCATGCTAATTTACATTGGATGGAAGGGCGCTGGTGGCTGGAAGATTGTAATAGCACCAACGGGTCTTTTATCGAAAATGAGGAAAGTTTTTTTGAAGACCGTCGTGTTAAGGGCATTATCCCCGTTAAAACAGGGCAATTATTGAGAGTTGGGCGCACTTGGTTGCGTCTAGAAGAAGCAGAGTAGCGATGCTATGCCACCATTACCACTAAAAGATATTATCATCAGTGCACGCCAAGAATCTCATCGTATGCGGCATTACTACCTGGGGGTAGAGCACTTGCTCATCGCCCTACTAGACGTTAAAGGCGGGATTGCTGCTCAACTCGTGCAAGAACAAGGGCTAACGCCAGAATATGTTATTGATGCTATTCGCCGAAAAATCGGTAAAGGTGGGAAGCATCGCTTATGGGCTGGTGTACCTAATACCCCAAGGGCAGATATTGTTTTGGGAATAGCCAACGATTTGGCCATTAATCATGGGCGCACTCAAATTGAAGAGAATGATTTACTCATTGCCCTATTAGAAGAAAAAGATAATATGGCAGTGCGTGTTCTAAAAGCGCTGGGGTTAAATATCGATTTAATGCTGGAACAAGCCAGAACTCTAAAACTGCCATTAACACACAGCACACAGCCTTTTGTTCAGGTTGATTTTGGACTTGATTTTGGGGAAAGTGATTTAAGTAAAGAAGACTTATTTTTGTTACGGCGTATGTTCCATGGCTATGGGAGTATACGCATCGAACGCCGCCTTATGGGGGGATATACAGATTCTCGTTTATTAGTCGTTACCCCAATCAATGTTGATAAGCGAGAAGATGCGCCTGTTGTAGTTAAGATTGGCCCAACCCATGAAATTTTAGATGAAGTTCAGCGCTATGAGTCTTTTGTGAAGGGAAAGTTGCCCCCCCTAACCGCTAGATTGGAAGACCGCCCTACTGCCCCTGATTCATCAGACCTGGCTGGGATTAAATACACGTTAGTTGGTATACCAGACCAAACCCCACAAGACCTACGTACAGTCGCTAAAGAATGGGGCGGAGAGCGTGTGGGGGCATGGTTAAAGAAGCAATTATTCCCCGTGTTTGGGCGCATGTGGTGGCGACAAAACAGACCCTATCGCTTCGAAGCGTGGCGGGAATATGACTGGCTATTACCACCATTATTCACAATAGAAATGATTGAGAGTGACCCTTTACCCCCCAACGCCCACGTGCTGAAGTACCCGATACGACGCGCACGGTTAAAAGATGTTGAATATGGCGACACTGTTGTTGTAGAGCATTTCACAGTTCACAAAATTGACCGTGAAAAACGCATTATGCAATTAACTGCGGGGGGCAATACTGATAGCGCCCAAGCCTATAAGGTGGAAGTGCGGGGCGTCAATTTTGACGAAACGATGTACTATCGCGGGGAAGTTGTAGAGCTGATTGTGGGTACAGTATGGAAAACTCGCGATGAGCAACTCAAGCAAATTGTGCGGGGACTTTCTCCAGACTTCGATGTTGAAAATGCGATGCTTCCCTTTCCCGATACGATTGAACGACTGCCTAATCCGCTAAAAATTTACAATGATGTCTTGGATACTTATATCAATGGTACGCTCAGCACGATACATGGCGATTTGCATCTAGGCAATATCATTCCTGGCCCCAATGGAAATCCCGCGCTCATTGATTTTGAACACACCCGTGATGG
>DAOTWU010000676.1:0-1891 GCA_034435735.1 Anaerolineae bacterium
GCGGCATTGGCCAAACCCTCTATGACCACCTGTTACGCTGCATACGGGAAGAGTATGATGGCAATGAAATCCATACTTGGACAACGGAAAATCGCCCGTTCAGCATTCGTTTTCTAGAAAAGCGCGGGTTTGTAGAGAAAATGCGCAACTGGGAATCGCGCCTTGATACAACAAACTTCGATTTTTCACGTTACGAAGGCATAGAGGACAAAGCAGCCGCTAGTGGCGTACAGATAAAGAGCTTAGCCGAGCTGTTGGAAGAAGACCCAGACGCGCTACGCAAGCTCTATGACCTAGAGTGGGTATTGGTGCAGGATGTTCCCACAACCCGTGAATCCACAAAAGTCCCGTTCGAAGAGTGGGTAGAGCGCTACGGTGAAAAGAACAAGGGCTATATGCCAGAGGGCAACTTCATCGCGGTAGCTCCTAACGGGGAATATATCGGCATAAGCGCGCTGTGGCGCAGCCAAAGCAACGACATGCTCTACACTGGTTTAACTGGTGTAAAACGGGAGTGGCGGCGTAAAAGCATCGCTAGAGCAATGAAAATACGGGCGATACGCTTGGCCAAAGACATGGGCAACCGAACAATTTGCACATGGAACGAGCAAAATAACCCGATGTATTTGCTCAATGTAGAACTAGGATTTATCGCCCAACCAGCGGAAATCCTATACATCAACGAACTAGAATAAACTCGACGGGGCGGCATCAACCGCCCCTTTTCATACTCAAGTAGCTATTCAGCAGCCGCGCCATAAATCGCAGCATCTTCTTCCCGTGCGACCTGCTGCCCTTTTTCAATATCCACCCGCGTTAACAAATAACCGCCAATAACGAAGAGCGCTATCAAACTGAGGATAGCAGGGCGGCTACTATCAAACGCAGCAACGGCGAGGGCAAAGAGCAACGGGCCGATAATCGAAGCGAATTTCTCCATAATGCTATACAGCCCGAAGAATTCGCCACTTTTGGCCGATGGGCACATGCTGGCATAGAGGCTGCGGCTAAGGGCTTGGCTGCCACCCTGCACAACCGCAACCATCCACGCCAAGAACCAGAATTCAATCGTTGCGCTGAGGAAGAAGCCCCAGATAGAGATGGCACAATAAACCAGCAAGGCCAGCAAAATGCTGCGGCGTGTATCGAGTTTATCCGCCAATGGCGCGAAGAAGCGTTGTGTAAGATAGGCGAAAACCAGACCAAGCGCTTGTAGGGCTAAAAGTATGCCCATAATCACCGGCAAGCTGCTAACGCGAGATGGCGGCAAAACGGTAAGCTTAGCAACGCCAACGCGCGTGCCACTGCTCTCAGGATTGGCTTCGCCTGTATTGACGAGTGTTAAGGTATGTTCACCAGCTTCTGGGGCAGTAATAGCGAACGTTTCGTTATAGCGTAGCGTTTCGTTATACAGGTCTAATGTGACAGGGCGTTCTATCTCCTGCCCATCTTCTGTGACAGTTTCCATCAGTGGCTCACCATCCAGTTCAATGGCCCAAATGCCGTGGTCAGGGCCAACACTGTGTGTTAGTTCTAGTGATTGTCCATTGAAGCGGAATGTTAGGCGCGCATCAGGGACATCAGTAAAAGCATAGGCAGCATCATCTGGGCGACCAGCCAACGCGGCGCTGATACTGGCTAATGCCCCTTCGCCAATGAGTTCATCACCAGAAACGATGGTCTGTGACCAATCGCCTTCCAATGTGACAGCCTCTTCATCCACCCCATAAACGCCCTCACCATAAGCCGCCGCCGTCGATTCAAAGGGGGCGGGCGGGCGCCCAGCAACATCTTCTGGCAAGGCTTGTGAGCCAATAATGCCAACTAATGGCAGCGCTACAAGATTGAACAGAATGAACGCGAGATAGAATGAACGGCGCTGGCTTTTACG
>DAOTWU010000677.1:0-2268 GCA_034435735.1 Anaerolineae bacterium
GCATTAGAAGGTTATGAACGGGTTGCTGAATTCAATTTACCAACATGGTTCAAGAATAGCATTATTTATGCTGTGGCTATTACCGTGTTGCGCGTGATGTTTGATTCTTTGGCGGGGTATGCGCTGGCACGTATTAAGTTCCCTGGAAATCGCCTCGTTTTCTTCATCATTTTAGGCACAATGATGATTCCGGGCGTTGTTTTGCTCATTCCGCGTTTCATCATATTGAAGCAATTAGGCATGTTGGGGACATATCAAGGCGTTATTTTTTCGCTAGCGGCGGATGCTTTCGGCGTGTTCCTAATGAAACAATTCTTTGAATCCATTCCCGAAGAAATTGAAGAAGCGGCTATGGTAGATGGTGCAAGCCGCCTGACCATGTTTTTCCGTATTGTGCTGCCAATGGCGACCCCAGCCCTGACCGCTTTGACCATCTTCAGCTTTCAAGGCACATGGAACAACTATATGGATGTGCTTATCATCATTGGGGGGCAGGCGGATTTATGGAATTTGCCGCTAGGGCTGGCGCAGCTTCGCGGTCAATTTGGCCAAACGTTGGAATGGAATATCTTCCTCGCAGGCTCTGTGATTACTACTTTGCCGCTAGCTGTCCTATTTTTCATCTTCCAGCGTTACTTTGTAGAAGGTATTAGCTATACCGGCTTGAAAGGGTAGGGGATGATTGGCGCGCTTAAGGCAATCGGATATGGCTTAAATGATTTTCGCCTGAAGGGGTATACCTATATCTGGGCGAATGTCGCCTTTGTCATTTTGAGCTTGCCGCTTATCACTATACCTGCGGCTATTGCTGCCTTATTTCGCGTCTCACATCATGCCCAAACTGAACCCACCGAAGTCGGTCTAGAAATGTTTTGGGAGGCTTTCAAATCGTCGTTAAGGGTTGATGTGCTGTTATGGGGCGTAGCAAATGTGTTATTTGCTGTGGTGAATTTCACCAACCTTGCAGCTTATGCTTCTGTCACTGACCCCGCTGTCATGATATTAAGAACTATCTGGTATATTGCTGGTATCATTTGGTTGGGGCTATTGCTCTATACATGGCCACTTTACTATGAGATGGCTGACCCTTCGTTGATAGGGGCGATGCGCAATGCGCTGGTTATGGTGTTGCAGAACCCCTTTTTCACGGCTACGATAATCATCTGTGCATATGTTTTGACGTTCTTGAGCTTCATTTTTGTTGCTGCTTGGGCTTTGGTTACTTTCGCCGTTATCGCCGCAGTGGCCACAGCCGCCGTGTTAGAACGTTTGCGCCTATATCGCTCAATGGGATGAGAATCGAAATATGCCGTCCATAAAAGAAATTGCCCGTGCGGCCAATGTATCACCGTCAACCGTATCATTAGTGCTCAATAACAAAGGCAACATCAGCGAACAAACGCGCCAACGGGTTTTAGAGGTTGTGCGCGAAATGGGGTATACCCGCAGTGTTCATGCCCGTAATCTTCGTGAAAACCAATCGCGCGTTTTCGGTTTTGCTTGGTCACCTTTACGGAGCGCTTATAACCCTGTACTAGATTTGTTCCTGTATGAAATGGTGCGCCTATCAGAACAGCATGGCCGCCATTTACTTCTCTTTACCGAAGATGAGCAGGAAGATACAGAGAATATCTATCGCAGTTTGATTGATAGCCGCCGTGTTGATGGTTTTATTCTCGCCAATACTGACCGTGATGACCCGCGCTTCGCCTTTTTATTGGAAGCGAACGTGCCATTTGTAGCCTTTGGCCGCAGCTTGTCGGCTTATGATGAGGATGCATACTGGGTAGATGTGGATGGTGCTGCTGGTACATTTGCCGCTGTGTCACATTTAGTGGAGCATGGCCACCAGCACATTGCAATGCTTGCTTGGCCTCAAGGCTCAGCATCGGGTGATGAGCGTGTAAAAGGTTATTTAGATGCGCTGGCGCATCATGCCCTCTCCGTACGCGATGATTATATCGTTCGTGTGCTCAATGATGTTACTGGTGGTTATCAAGGGGCACAACAGTTAATGCAATTACCTGCACCGCCAACAGCCGTTGTGGCTGTCAGCGATATTATTGCATTAGGTGCACTACGTTGTTTTGCCGAGCATGGCCACCGGATAGCGGTTACGGGTTTTGATAACACACCAGCTTCAGAATTTAGCCATCCTCCCTTAACGACCTTGAAGCAACCCATTTATGAAATTGCAGATTTATGTGTGGGTATGTTGCTCGCCCAGATTACGGGGCAAGAGGTGGAACGACGCCATCATCTTTTACC
>DAOTWU010000678.1:0-2652 GCA_034435735.1 Anaerolineae bacterium
GATCTGAATTCAAGCCTCCACCGCCAGAACTAGATGAGGGCTACTGGTCTGCGCTCTTAAATGAAGGGGAGTTTGCGCGCTCCATTCCGCCAGAAGAACTAGAAATCGATACCATAGAGCCAAATGGTAATACTCACAACGAAAATGAGTCTTTTTATCGAAAGCCATTTAGTGATGATTGGCTGGTTATTCAAAAAATAGCAGAATCAGACGAAACATTATCCCTTAAAGTCATTGGATATAATCGAGGTGGGTTATTGGTTGAATGGCGCTCTTTAAGAGGTTTTGTGCCAGCAAGCCAATTACTCAATTTTCCAACGGAAGCCCAACCTATCCTTAGAAAGCGCGCACTTATAGACCATGTTGGGCGTGTGTTGAATTTACGAGTTATCGAATTACAACCCGAAAAAAACCGCCTCATTTTATCGGAAAGAGCAGCGCAGACAGAGCCTGGAGAGCGCGATGAGCTTCTCAGCCGTCTATCGCCAGGGGATATTATTCGGGGTTGTGTCACTAATTTGACCGACTTCGGCGCATTTATCGATTTAGGCGGTATAGAAGGGCTGATACATATCAGCGAACTAAGTTGGGGGCGGGTCTCTCATCCATCTGATATTTTGCAACGTGGGCAAGAAACTGATGTTTACGTTCTTGAAATTGACCAACAAGAGCAGCGCGTCGCCCTAAGCCTAAAACGATTACACCCGGACCCGTGGGAAACCGTCCACGAGCGTTACCAACTTGGAGAAATTATTCAGGGCGAAGTCACAAATGTTGTCGATTTTGGCGCATTTGTTTGTCTGGAAGAAGGGTTGGAGGGGTTAGTTCATGTTTCCGAACTAGCAGAAGGCCAATTCCTACACCCGCGCAATGTCGTCCGAGAAGGCGAGATTGTGCGAGCGCGTATCATTCATATTGATGGAAATGCACGGCGATTAGGGCTGAGCCTACGGCTTGTCAATTAGGCTTCAAAGAAATTAGAGGCCAGCCTGAGCAAGCTGGCCTCATCCTATTTTAGGTAGATGAACCTCAAACCGAAGCGAACATTTGTAGTATAATCAGGTGCACCCTGTAGTGAGAGATAGGATGTGCAGTGGCACGTAATGCCGCCAAACCAACACAAACTGAAGACAAGCAAAAACCCGTCCAGCAAGAGCTTAGTGGCTTAGATGAAGCAGCCCCAAATGACGGAGCTGACGAATTCGACTATCCAATAAGCCCAGAATTCTGGGAACGGATGCTGGACAGTTTGCCACCATGGGGCGATGAGATTGCAGCTATTATGCTCATCGTCTTTGGCGTTGTTTCCTTTCTATCCCTCATGGAAGTTTCTACAGAAGCCACTTTGGCAACAGCTTGGGCTAATGCATTAACTAGCTTATTTGGTTATGGCAGTATTATTGTTGCGGGTGGCATTTTAGGGCTTGGCGTGATCATCTTATTGCCCAAACTTGGCATTGTCATTAAGTTCCCCACCCAACGTATCATCGCCTTAGAGCTTATGTTTTTATCGGTTTTGGCAATTATGCATTTGGCTGTTGGTGATGTTGAGCTGCGCGCTATTGCCCGTGCTGGACAAGGTGGCGGGCTGATTGGCTGGGCATTAAGCCAAATTGTCGCCGGATTATTTGGGCGTACCGTTGCACTTATATTCTTTTCAACACTCTCGCTAATCAGCTTAGGGGTTGTAGCAGGTATTAATCGCCAGCATGTCCGTAAGCGTTTACAGGAAAATCAAGAGCGCTTACAAAAATATGGGGAACGTTGGCTAGAAGATTACCGAAAAACGCGCAAAGTGAACCCGCCAGCTTCAATTAATGGAGTATCTGTACCATCGATACGGCCTATGTATTCAGAGCGTAATCCACTCATGCGTATACGCCTCGACCCATCACATATACCGCCATCATTGCGCGCAGCCCGTATACAACCCATACAGAAACCGCAGCAAGTATCAAAGGGCAAAGCGGAAGAAGATACAACACCAATAGAAGAACATCCACTTTTCAAGCGCAGTGATATGAAAGTGGAATTCAATGCTATTGGCACCATACAAAAACCGCGCAGCCGTAACGAACCCATTATGGTAAAACGCCCTGACGGGCGTCTGAAACGCTATTTCACCGTTGAGGGCATGAAAGAGCCGAGAAAAGTGGCTAAGCGCGATAAAGCACTGCCCTCGCTAGACTTATTACAAGACATTGAGATTAACCTGCCAGATGAACAGGAAATCAACCAAAATGTCGTTCTTATTGAGAACACTTTATTAGAGTTTGACATTAATGTTGATGTCGTTGATGTAAAAATCGGTCCAACGGTGACCCAGTACGCCGTGCAACCATTTAGAGAAACTCGTGGCGATGACGGCGCTATAAAAACAGAGCGTACCCGCCTGAGCAAAATCGCATCTTACTCACAAGACCTCGCCTTAGCACTATCAGCCCGTCGCTTGCGTATGGAAATTCCTGTACCAGGCCATAGCTATATGGGCATTGAAGTACCTAATAAAAATCCGAGTGTAGTCGCCCTGCGTTCGGTTTATGAAAGCCGCCAATATTACGAAATGCGGCAAAAATCCAAATCGCCTCTGTTCGTACCACTAGGGCGCGATGTGGCTGGTGAGCCTATCGGTGTTGACTTAGCCGGTATGCC
>DAOTWU010000679.1:0-5503 GCA_034435735.1 Anaerolineae bacterium
CCCATGCGCCAAAAATACGGCCTCTCACCAGTCGCGCTGGTGGGCATCATCCCGACCATGTACCGCGCCAGTACCATCGAGCACACGCAACTTTACGACGCACTGAAAGAGAACTTTGGCGATAGCGTCTGGCGTCCCATCCCACAGCGCACCGTCTGGGCAGAGGCCTCTCGCCTGCGGCAACCCGTTTTTGCCGTCGCGCCCGATACCCAAGCCGCCAAAGATGCCTGGTATCTCGTTCGCAAAGTCAGCGAAGCCGTTGGCCTGTAGCGCACTTTTAATCACGGAGGAAAGCCCCCATGAGCAAACGCAAACGCCCCGGCAAACCCGCCAGCATCGGCTTCGGCAGCCAAAACGAGACCGATAGCCTGCTTGATTGGGATAACGCCATCTTTGGCGGCAGGCTGGAAGAACTGCGCGATATTGACGCCCAAACTGTCACCGTAGAGGCCATCGCCATCAACCAAGTGCACCCAGACCCCGCCCAGCCACGCCGCGCCGTCCCCTCTGCCGTCCGCCTATATTGGGATGGCTCGCCGGATACGCTGCCGCAATTGCTCGTCCGCTGGCTCGAAATGGTCGAGGAAGAGCGCGGTCGCCCCTTTGATTTAGAGGCCTATTTGCTGGGCGCAGCCACCGAACGCGCCCCCGATGACGCCGAACCCGCCTATGACCCCGGCGCGCTAGAAGCGGCTTTTTTGCCCGTTGTAGAGCTGGCCGCCAGCATTCGCCGTGACGGGCTGATGAACCCCATTACCGTCGTGCGCGACACGATAAACCGCTATTTCATCGAAACGGGCGAGCGCCGTTTGCTGGCCTTCCACCTGCTGCACACCTTTTTTGACGGCACACATGGCCGCCCCGATGAGCGCAAACGCTGGTCAAAAATACCGGCGCGCGTCATGGAAAACATGAGCGTTTGGCGACAAGCCGCCGAAAATAACGCCCGCGCCAACCTCAACGCCATCGCCCGCGCCCGCCAATTCGCGCTGCTGCTCATGGATTTGCACGGGTGGGAGAACTTCCAGCCGATTGATGCTTTTGAGCACGAACAGGACTTTTACGCCCAAGTGGCCGATGGCGACCGCTTCCGCATCCCGCGCGGACAAGGCGAAAAACTCGTGGCCGCGCTTGGCCTGAAGCATACCCAGCAGTTACGGGGTTTACGGGCGTTGTTGCGCTTGCCGCGCGATGTTTGGGTGCGCGCCGATGACGAAAGCTGGACGGAGAACTTCCTGCGCAATTGGGAAATCAACATGCAAACCATCGCCCCGCGCATCGCCGGTGACCCCTATGCCGACGTGCCAGAGGATGACGACGAGGCGCTAGAAAGCGTAGCGACCGCTACGGTAACGGGGCCAGATGGGCTAGAAGATTTCATCGAAACGGACGAACACAACTTCCCACTGACCCCGCGAGAGATGGCGCGTATCATGCGCGACTTACGGCGTGGCCTCAATCAGAAGGGGCCAATCTCGTGGCAAAAAATTGCCTGGGCACGCCGCCAAACCGATGCCATCCGCCGCTGGCTCGATTGGATGGACGAACAATACAGCAGCCGCGCGCCCAAGTAGAAAGCGTAGCGACCGCTACGGTAACGCCCCAAACACCGACGCCATCCGCCGCTGGTTGGATTGGATGGACGAGCAATACAGCAGCTGCGCGCCCAAGTAGAAAGCGTAGCGACCGCTACGGTAACGCCCAAAACTGCACAACGCACCACCACAACGGGGGCGAGCAACCACCAACAGCCGCCCCCATTTCATCCGCCCCAAATACGCGCACCTGCCCGACAAAGCGCCCTAAAGGTCGCGCCCCCTCTAGCCAGCGCCAACAACGAGTAAAAACGCCCTAAATCGCCCATTTTCGCCTTAAAGAACTCGTTGGCCATGAAAACAAGAAAAACGCCTAAAAATGGCCAAATTTCGCTTTCGGAGCGATTCCATATCGCTCCCCGCAACCGCGACCGCAGCCAGCCCCCGAAACGCGCTATAATTGGGGTGAAGCGGTTTATTCAGCGCGGGGTAGCATGCGGAAACTGTTGGGCATCTCATTCGGGCTTTTAGTGGGGCTATGGGCGGCGTTGCTCTTAGCGGTCAACGTGGGCAAAACAGGCGCGTTCGGTACTGAGCAGCTCATTTACGCCGGTTGGCACATCCGCACGCCCGATGTCTATCTCTACGACCTGCGCCACCGCCTCACCGTCAACTTGCTGCCGCACGAAGCCTACGAATACACCCCCAGCATTTCGCCAGATGGCCGCTATATCGCCTTTACGTCGGATAGAAATGGCAACGTCGATATTTTCCTCTACGACACCGCCGCCCACATCTTGCGCAACTTAACCGCCAACAATCGCGGCACGGACGACAGCCCAGACATCTCGCCAGATGGCCGCTATATCGTCTATTCATCCACCCGCCGCGATAACAACGCCGATATTTACCTGATGGACTTGCAGGGGAACGACATCCGCCAATTAACCACCCATCGCCAATGGGACGGCGACCCGTCATGGTCACCTGATGGCCAGTGGATAGTTTTCGTCTCCAACCGCGACGGGAACGGCAATCTATACCTCATCCAACCCGATGGGGCGGGGCTGCAACGCATCACCAACGACGGCAACGCCACCGCCTCGAACCCCGTATTTTCGCCCGATGGGGGGCGCATCGCCTACACCGCTTTTCGGGAGAACAACATCGATATATACGTTTTAGACCTTGGCAGCGGCCAAACGCAGCGCATCACCACCCATCCCGCCGAGGACAATCATGCGGCATGGTGGCCCGATGGGCAGGGGCTGGTTTTCTCCTCCGCGCGCGATAGCACCATGCGCCTCTACAGCATCGGGCTGGCAGGGGAACAAGCGGGGCAATACCCCCAATTGCTCATCGACCAACCCCATATTTGGTACACGCGCTTCTGGCGACGGGCTGGCTAAACGCGCGCCAATTTGAACGCCCCAAACCCCAAATATCGCCAGCAACTGCGCCTGCGTCTTCACAGCGCGAACGCAGCCCATGCAAAATCCCCCAAATTGGACCAAATGGTCCTTTTTTGAAAATAGGTCAAAAGTGAAAAACAAAGGCGATTATGTTAGGAAAATCGACGATTTTTGGCCTTAAAGGGGCAGTCTAGGGGTGACTTGCGCAGAATGAGATTTTGTGTTAGTCTTTTAGATGTATTTTCTGTCGTACGCAAGCACTTATCGTCCATATCTAGTCTTGCGTTTTAACAAGTGAATAAGGATTGTCCGTGGTCGTGTTATACTATCGCAGTAATGAGGTTGCCTCTTAGGGCTGCTGGAACCGCACCCAACTGTGATAGTGTGATGCATGACGGTAATAAGGATATTTTCCTCTTATAGCCATTAAGGTAAAAAAAAAGAGGCTTTTAACCTCAACTGCCACCATGCATCACACATCATTACTATCGCAGATTGCAGTGGAACAGCAGCCAAAAGGCAAAAACCTCAAACCTCGGATTGTTGGGCTAGTTAATTTTTCAAACTAGCGATAACACAAACGTTGCACGCGTTGGTTATCACCCAAAGTATAACACAAAATACCACAATTTGCGAGGTTAACCCCTACATTTTTTAACGCTTTTTTGACGATTTGTTAGGGGTAATGAAGCAAAAAACCCCCGTCTTCGGGGGCATATCTCGCAAATAAAAGAGGCTTAAGGTTCGCAGCCATAAGCCTCCAATCCCCAAAACTTGGGAAAACGTAAGAAGATAAGGAGACAGTTACAGTGTCTCACAAAATCGCAGAAAATGCTAATTTAGCATATCAAATTCTGCACAAACGTGGTATAGCCAATTCCGCCCAGCAAGCGCTGTGGCAGCCCTATGGCGCTGGCTGGCGTTACCCCTTAATTGATGAGCAGGGACGACCAACGGCCTTTTATCGTTGGAAGGCCTATGACAGCGGCGCAAAACCAAAATACCGCTGGTTGCCCCAAAAGCCTGCGGGCTGTGATTACTATTTTCCCGCCGCGGTTGCTATTCAAGAGGCCATCGCCCGCGATGGTGGCCGCCTGTATATCGCCAACGGTGAGCCGTCACTGTTGGCCTTCCGTGCAGCGGGCGTCGATAACGTCATCTGCTGGTTTGGCGAGGGCAGCATCCCCAAAACATTCGCCGACGATTGCCAGCGTTGGGGCGTGCGCCATGTCATTTATTTCCCCGACCGCGACAACACCGGCGAGCAATCCGCCCAAAAACTCGCCCGCCGTTTGCTCAATACGCCCATCGCTTACAGCGCCTATGAACTGCCCGAAGGCGTCGGCGAAAAGGGCGACATTAACGACCTGTGGCAGCTCACCCAATTTGACCGCGAGCTGTTCCATGCCGTCCTGAAAATCGCGCCGCTCATCCTGCACCAAGCGGCCAACACGCCCGCGCCAACGCCCAAACGCCGCCGCCCACAGCCCGCGCTTTATAACGACGATGAACCCCGCCGCGCCCTGATTGCCGATGTTGAGCTGGCGTTAGGGGTAAACGGCATGGCGGTTAATGATAAGGGGTTCGTGCGCAAACCCGTCGCCTGCGTCGCCCAAAACCACGAGCACGACGACCGCCGCCCCGCCGCGTACTGGAACGCCGAGGGGCACTTCTTACATTGCCATAAGTGCGGCCAATCTTATGGGCTGAATACCGTCGCCGACCTATTGGGCATTGACCGCCAGCAATACCGCCCGCAAAAGCAGCAGCGCCAAAGGCAAGCTCAACCCCGCCCACACACACCGGCCAAACGCCAGCGGGTGAACTATCGCTACATCTCTGAACTGCCCACCGCGACGCTCAACCAACGCCGCGCGACCATCTTACGCTCGCCCATTGGCACGGGAAAAACCGAGCTGGCCAAACGCCTGGCCGCAGGCAAAAAGCGCGTGCTGGTTATCTCCCACCGTATTGCATTAAGTAAAAGTTTATCTAATCGCTTAGAATTTCATAATTATTTAGAAGCGCCACAAGATGACGACCTGCTGCGGATGGATCATCTGGTGATTGTGGCCAACTCTTTACATAAACTCATCCCACGCCGCGCCGGCGTGCCCTTGCCCCAATATGACATGGTGATTATTGACGAATGCGAACAAGTGCTAGGGCACTTGACGGGCAACACATTTGAGCGCGACGAGGCGATTACGGCGCATAATGTACTGCGGGCGCTAGTGCGCAATGCAGGGCAGGTGCTGGCGCTTGATGCCCATGCTGGGCGGTTAACGTGGGACTTCCTCACGGAAATTCTGGGAGAAGATAAGGTGCAGTTCATCGATAACCAGCACAAACTGGAGCGCGGAACGCTCAAACTCTGGCAGCATCCTGATAACATGATTGCCTATGCTGATGCGCTTATTGCGCAAGACGAGGGAACAGTGGTTTTCGCCGTCTCTGGCCGCAAGCACGCGCGAACTTTGGCGCGGCGCTACCAAGAGAGGTTGGGCGCGGATGCCGTGATGCTCATCTGTGGCGATAATAGCAAGAGTTACGAGG
>DAOTWU010000680.1:0-5147 GCA_034435735.1 Anaerolineae bacterium
TTCACCATCTTCACTGAACTGAGCGACCCTGTCGGCGTCTATGATATTTTGATTCTCCATGATGAGCGGCAAGTGGCGCAGGGCAGCATCAACGTGCAAGAAGCGCAAGAGCCTATTCTCGGCGATAGTGGCGATAGTTCGGACGATACCACAACGGATGATAGCAACCCGACAGATACAACAGACCAGCAAACCACTGGCGAAATTCAAGCGGGCGACCGCATCGAGGGCGAATTGACCGACGAGCAACCAGCAGCGCGTTACCATTATGCGGGGCGGGCTGGTGAAACTATCACTATCACCCTGACCTCAGATGACTTTGATGCCTATTTGCAGCTTTTCGATGAAAATGGCAATCTCATTGCCGAAGATGATGACGGCGCGACTCGCCTCAATTCCCGTATCAACATCACACTAGAGGCGGACGGCGTTTATGAAATAGTGGCCGCCAGTGTGCCTTATGTACGTAGTGATGGCGAGCGTTATAGCGTTGGCGCGTTCACGTTAACCCTGTCTTCCAGTGAGGGCGGTATGACGGACGGCGGCCAAACCGATATGCCCATCGAAACATCGGAATTTTATGATGAAGTGGTGACGATTGGCGATACCATCGAAGGGCAGTTAGTAGAATCTGCGCCCCAGCGTGTCTATGCCTTCAATGGTGAGGCAGGGCAAACGGTTGTCATTTCGATTTCTGCTCCGTTTGATACATACCTCTCGCTATTGGATAACACGGGTACAGAATTAACCTTTGATGATGATAGCGGTTCGGGCTTGAACTCAATTATTGGCCCTTACACCCTCCCTTATACGGGTACATATCTCGTCGTTGCGGAGAGTTTCGGCAGCCGTGTCAGTGGTTCGCCAGAATATGGCGATTTCACACTCTCCATCAATACGGCAGAACAACTCTCTATTGGGTATGGCGAGAGTGTCGAAGGGACATTCGCGGTGAATTTGCCGTTCAATGTCTATCGCTTCAGTGGCGAGGCGGGCGATGTCATCAGCTTCTCGTTGAATAGTATGACGGCGGGCGGTGTCTATATTCAAATCGCTGCCGCCGATACCCCAGATTTAATTCTGGTTTCCGATGATAGCACTTACCATGCTAACATTAATAACGCCTTTGTCGGCCCCTTCGAACTACCGCGGACTGGCGAATATATCGTCACTGTGGGCGCGTATATTGATGTTGAAGATGCGGCCTATACCGCGCGTTTGGAACGGGTAGAGTTGGCGACGCTCAACTTTGGCGATTCCGTCGAAACGCATTTTGATGCGGATACATCGGCTAACTACTTCAGCTTTGTTGCCGACGCGGGTGATGTCATCACTGTAACGGTGGATAGTGGCGGCGACATTGATACCGCGCTAGTGTTGCTCAATACATCTGGCCAAATTTGGGCAGAAGATGACGACGGCGGCCCAGGCCTTGACCCAGAGCTATTTAATATTGTGCTTGAAGAGGGCGGCACTTACTACTTGCGCTTGTATAGCAACGCCGCTGGCGATGTTGGTACGGCGACTTTGACCCTCACCCGCCGTGGCGCGCTATCGCTAGATGAGGGCGTGCAACAGGTTGAACTGAGCGACAAGACGGGCAATGCTGTGCTGGCATTTAGCGGTAACGCGGGCGAAAATGTGCGGGTGACGTTCTCGCTGGTGGAAGGTGCGACTTTTAGCGAGCCGAATATCGTCGTCACGCAAAATGGCAATACCCTCGTTACTAGTACGACCAGCGGGGCATCCCGTATCGCGCTAGATTTTACCGTCCCCGCCGATGGCGAAGTGCGGCTGACATTGAGCAGTTTCACCTCTGGTACAGCGGTTATTGATGTGTCTTTAGAGCGAGAACCGTAAGCGATATAGCTATACTAGAACGTTATGCCAAGAGGCCAGCTTATTATAGCTGGTCTCTTTTTACGCTTCATCTGACGCTATAAGCTTGTTTGCAATACGTTTAGACAACGCTTAACCAACTCACCTTTGACCTTTGCCCTTAACTGTATAACAATGAATTTATAACGTTTATACAACGTGGGGATGTGTTCAGTGAATATTTTAATCGGCACAAACAATAAGGGAAAACTACGGGAATACCGCCAAATTTTTGATGGTCTGCCCATCCGCTTCTATAGTTTGTCGGAGCTGGGTTTGGTGCTAGATGTTGAAGAGACTGGCGGCACATTCGTCGAAAACGCAATTTTGAAAGCCCGCGCCTTTGCCGCCGCTGCGGATATGGTGGCGTTGGCTGATGATACAGGCCTTTGTGTCCATGCGCTCAATGGCGTGCCGGGGTTGCATTCAGCCCGTTATGGTGGGCCTGGACTAGATGATGCTGGCCGCCGTCGCCTGCTACTTAGCGAGATGCATAGCATTCCCGATGAAGCCCGCACCGCCCACTTTGAAACGGTGCTGGCGCTAGCATTCCCCGATAGCCCGCGCATTATCACCGTGCGTGGTGCCGTTTCTGGTCACATTCTGCGTGAAGAGCGGGGCAATAGTGGCTTTGGCTATGACCCGATTTTTGTGCCCAAAGGGTATGACCGCACTTTTGCCGAACTTCCTCCCGAAGAAAAAGACCGCATCAGCCATCGTGGGCGCGCCGCCCGTAAACTCGTCCCCATCTTAGAAGACTTACTCGCTGGTGTCGTTTAGATTTCCACCAATAAAAATGGGGCTGGTTATCAAATCAGCCCCTTAAAATTTCCACACTTTATAACCTTATTTACGGCACTTCATGGCCAGCGCTGGCTTGCCATACCATATACCACTGTTCACGGCTTAACCGTAGTTGGCTTGCCTGCGCGGCGCTACGAATGCGCTCGATTTTGCCAGTGCCCAAAACAGGCAAGATACGCGCAGGGTGCGTCATAATCCAAGCTAATGCCACTTGATCGATAGGCGCGCCACCGAGTTCCTCACCAACTTGCTGTAAAACGCTGCGCACCCGTTGCACGCGCTCATCCTGGCCGTGAAATAGTCCGCCACCGCCCAAAGGCGACCACGCCATTGGTGAAACGCGGTTTTGCTGTAAATGGTCTAGTGTGCCGTCATAGGCGGGAGACATTGCCAGCACAGAAAACTCAATCTGGTTTGTCACTAGTGGGAAGTCTAGCCGTGACTGAAGCAGGTCAAACTGAGCTGGTGTGAAGTTGGAGACGCCAAAGTGCAAAACCTTGCCCTGCCGCCGCAACTCGGTAAATGTCGCTGCTACTTCATCCGCATCCATCAGCGCATCTGGGCGGTGTATCAAAAGCACGTCGATATAATCCGTATGGAAATTACGTAACGATTGCTCAACAGAGCTGATGATATGTTCCCGCCCAGTATCATAGTATTTGATACGGTGCTCTGGCCTTTGCGATGAAATGAGCTTGATGCCACATTTGGTGATGAGTTGCATTTGCTGGCGCAGTGCGGGCTTTTGCCGTAACACCTCGCCAAACAAGGCCTCACAGCGATAATCGCCATAAATATCGGCATGGTCAAACGAGGTAATGCCCTCTTCAAAACAGGCTTCCACCCATTCGATGAGCGCTTCAGTAGATATTTGCCATTCGGTCAAGCGCCAAAGGCCAGCAATCACACGCGACAGCTGTAAGCCGCTTGTGCCCATCTGTATTGTTTCTACCACAAATCCCCTCCAGATTAGATTATATCTCGGGGACTATTGTACCGCCTAAGTGGTCACCATAACATTGTTCCCTCGCCACCTTTGAATGGCCCCACGATGTCTGAAGTTATCCACCCACCATAAAACCCGCCTTCCTGTGGCGTCACTAGCTCATCATCGAGATAGCAAGCATCAACACGGGCGGGGTAAAAGCTGATGTAATTCGCCAAGCTCTCATAACCGCGATTGGGCGATGGGTAACTCCATGCGGCGAGGTCTGCACAGCGCCCTTGAACGCGCACTGACCAGTAGCGCGCTACGCCCTTATACTCGCATACCGTGCGCTGTGACATAGGTTCGAAGAGTTCCATTAGGACATCGATTGGCGGGATATAGATATTGGGGGGATGGCTGGTCTCTAATACTCGTAGGGCTTGTGTGCTTTCGGCGATGACCAGCCCATTGAACATAACCCGCACCCGCCGTTTGCAAGCTTCAACTTGTGGCGGGCGCGGATAGTCCCATACAGATTCTTGATTAGGGCCAGGTTCAATCCGTTGCGGGTGTTGCATAGCGGAGGCCTTTCTATTGCGCTTTAGCCTCCACTATAAGCTGGGTTTATAAAATTAGCATTACAGGGGTTAGAACAGCTTCACTATAATGTCACTGATGATATTAGCCGCCCGTTCGGTGCTTTGTACTGCATAGAACATGTGACGGTAAATCTCGCGCAATTTGAGCATTTTGGCGACATCAGAAAAATCTTCTGGTACATGGAAAAGGTCTGCTAAGGCTTCTAGATAGAGCGTTTCCATGCGATTTTCTACCGATTTTGCGCGAATAGCATGAGAATCCGCCACATTGGGATGATGCTCTAATCGCTGGATGGCCAGCAGAATTTCCTCTGCGCTATTATGCAGCATCTCGGCCATCTCTTTGAGATAGGCATTTGGCTCTACATCCAGAATATCCATCTCACTAATCGTGGAATAGGTATAATCGAGAATATCATCCAACGCCCGCGAAAGGGCATATAAATCCTCACGGTCAATTGGGGTGACAAACGTGCGGTTTAATTCGTCAACGAAAATACGCCGCAGTTCATCGGCTTCTTTTTCCAACTTGCGCACATGTGCCGCATTTTTCTTATTGGGCTTACGCATATATTGGATGAGCGCTTCAGTACACTCTAACCCCAGTTGGGCATGCTCTTCCATACGCTGTATAAAATGATTTGGTTTACGGCGGAAAAGCTCGCCTAAGCGCTCCCGTATAATGGCGATTTTACGTGCGCCTCCATGAATAACTCTCATGACAATACCTCATATGCTAATGCCGCACACAGCGCCGCAAAGGGCACTGTGGCAACCCATGCAATCAAAAAACGTCCAGCCATGCCCCAGCGTACTTTTCGCACGTGGTCGGCGCTGCCCGCCCCTAAAATAGAGGCAGTCACCACCTGTGAGCCGCTGACTGGACCGCCCAAAACGCCCGCGCCAGAGAGCACAGCGGCGGCGGCCAATTGTGCGCC
>DAOTWU010000681.1:0-2315 GCA_034435735.1 Anaerolineae bacterium
TCAGTTGCTGTCGTAGCTGGCGAATATGGCGGGCGTGGTCTTCACTATGCATCCGAGAAACCAGCAACTCGCTAGCTTCGGCCATAAGGCGGTCTAATTTGGATACCGTAACGCGGATAGTCTCCTCCACAGGGCGGACAATCACCGTTGGAGATTGACTTTCTGAAGCTGATTCTACAGCAGGAGCTTCAATGACTTCACTTACATCACTACCTGAGGGCGTTGGCGGGGTAATAGTGGGAGCTTCTCCCCCAATGGTAGCGATAATGCGTTCCATATTGGCCAATACAGCAGCTACAGTTTCGCTATCATTTTCTTCACCCGCTACCACTTGCTGGATGAGGTCAATCCCATCATAAAGCACATCAGCGACATCTGGCTCAATCATTAATTTGCCATCTTGTGCCGCACCAAAAATTTCTTCCATGTAATGGGCAATAGTCTCTATGAGGTTAATGCCAACCGCTCGTGCTGCGCCCTTCATGCTATGGGCAACGCGGTTCATCTCTCGCAAAACATTTTTACGAGCAGATTCATCCTCCTCTGACAACATTTCCACCTGCAGGAGGCCATTATTCAACGCTTCTAGATATTCTTTAACTTCCACCCAAAAAATATTGAGCAGGTCAGCATCAGGTGAATCGGTCATAATTCAAGCTGTAGCCCAGATAAAGTCTCGTTAACGCGATTGGCAGCTTCGCGCAGACGTTGCACACTCGCTTCTACTTGCATGGTGCTGCTGACGGTTTCGGTGGTAGCGTGTTTAATAGTGCGCATGGCCTGTGTGAGTTGGTCTACGCCTACCGTTTGTTGGCGCGTACTAGCAGCGATTTGCAAAGCCGCCATCGCCGCTTCTTCGATGGCTTTAGCCAGCTCTCGAATGGAATCGCCAGCGCTATTCACCAGTAACTGCCCTTGGTCTACGCCTTTGCTGCCTTCCTCAGTCACCATAACCGCGCTATTGGTGGCGCGTTGAATTTCGCCCAAAATCTCGCGCACTTGCACGGTCGCATCGCGGTTTTGGTCGGCGAGGTTGCGCACTTCCATCGCCACCACAGCAAACCCCTTCCCCTCTTCGCCAGCGCGGGCGGCCTCTACCGAAGCATTGAGCGCCAACATGCGCGATTGATCGGCGAGGTTATTCACAGTGGCGATAATCTCGCCAATTTGCTGGGTATGTTCGGAGAGGATGAGGATATTATCGGCGATGTCTTCCACTTTGCGGCGTATCATCTCCATACCAGCTACAGTATCATTGACAGCTTGTAGGCCAGCGCGAGAAATTTCCACAGAGTGTTGCGCTGTTTCCGCCACGCTTTGGGCACGCTCTGCTGTTTCGGTAACTGTGGCACGCACTTCGTTCACCGTAGCGGTTGTTTCCGTTACGACAGCATCCTGTTCGTTCGCCATAGTAATTTGGCGGGATGTGGCATCCAGTATTTCTTGTGTATCGGTATCCAGCCGCTCTAAAGCGTGGCTGATTTCCAGAGTAATCATGTGCAGACGTTCGATAGTGCGGTTAATCACCTGCCCCAACCGCACCAACATTCTCCCCTCGCGGGTATGCAACGGCATATCGGGTATGGCTAAACGTTGGCGCAATTCACCATCAGCAACGCGCTCTAGTGTGGCGATATATCCATCAAGGACATTATCAACTCTTCGATAACTGAGATGATAAACCCAGTTCCCCACCATCCCACCGGCGATTAATCCAACAACAGGCAAAATAACTAACAAAAACCCATCCGCTTGGGGGCGCAAAACCAGCTCGGTAATAAGAACAGCAATCGCAGTGACGAGCGCCATTGCAACAATGACGCTGTTGCGCCAGAGCGCGATGGTGCGCTGTAAAGCTGGAGCTTGTTCGGCTGAGGTATCGATTTGTTGTGTATCGTTCACGGTTTTTCTTCCACCCCACCAATCCATAAACGTTTATCAGAAAAAAGGCGTTCTATATCAAGAATAATGAGGCGTTCTAATGTGACGCCAAGGGCATATTCCACAGTGGCTAATGTTTCCATAGAAGTTTGAGGGATAGAAGCCACCCCTTCAATATGGTGCGCCAGCAAGGCCAAACGCAAATTCGCTGCCTCCACTAGAATCAGCTCTTGAGGGGATTCTTCATCAGGCACTATAGAAATATCAAATAAAGGGCGTAAATCTAGCACAGTTGTGATATGGCCGCGCACGTTGACAATACCCCGATAAAAGGGCGGGGCGCCAGGCACACGTGTTAAACGCTCTAACGCACGAATGCCAAAAATGTGTTGCACATCAATGCCATATTTTTCTTGCCCTAAGGTGAAGGTGAG
>DAOTWU010000682.1:0-2227 GCA_034435735.1 Anaerolineae bacterium
CACCATAATCCCCGCTGGCGAGCCGTTGAATATCGCTTCTAATAGCGCTCTTTGGCGTTCCACTTTTCCATACAGCAAAGCATTATCTAGATTGGGGGCGAGTTGTCGCGCCAGCAAATCAAGCAGATTGAGCATTTCCCGCGTGGGGCGCTTGCCTTCTGCCAGATGGACAACCAGCGTCCCCAGTACCTGCCCCTGCCAAATGATAGGGGTGGCGATGCTCTTGCCTTCGATAATCCGCGTTTGCTTTTCGGCGGCGCTGCGGGCGATAGTCTCGAATGTATTGCCATCAGCTTGTGGCCATACATACGTAGCGTTGAACTGCGCTTGTTCGGTATTCAGTAGCCAGATTGCACCATGTGGGGCGTCAGTTATGCGGCGCAAGTCAGCGGCGATATGTGCCAGTATACTATCTAGCGCCAGCCGTTGCTCTGCGATGGCAACTACGCTCTCCAGCAAAAACTCAGTTTTGCGGCGGCGGCGGATTTCCTGCGCGATGTCAATTAAAATTGCGCCCAACAGTGACAGGAACAGCGCCAACAAGGGGTGAAACAGATAAACAATCTCCAGTTGGATGCTGAATATCGCCAGCGCAACCAGCACCCAACCCACCATCAACGCGAAGGCCGCGACCAGCTTCCAGTACCAGCGAAGTTGGGTATAAACGGCACTTCCGATCAGCGCGAGAACGATAATCATCACAGCTTGTGAAAGGGGCGATTGTTCCCGTAATGCCCGATTTTGTAGCAGCGTCTCGATGGCGTTGGCTTGAATTTCAACGCCTGTCATCGGGCGGCCAGATGTGTCCGACGGCACGGGGTACTGGTCAACAAACCCCACATTATTCATCGCACCAACCAGCACAATTTTGCCATCGAACAGCGCCATATCGACATTATCGGCCAACACATCTTTAAGCGAGATAGTTGTGAATGTTGGTTGTACTGATGCTGGCGGGCCGAAGTAATTTTGCACCCAAAAGCCATATTGATCGACATAAAGCGGGCGTTCTGCGGCGAGGTCTAGCGCGTTTGGGTGAGAGGTGATGACTTGCTCTATAGCACTGGCGGGGATACGTTTATACGCCAGATAGGTAGCGATGCTGAACGAGACATAAGTCTCATTTTGATAATGCACTAGCGAGGGCTGCCGCCGTATCATACTATCAACATCGGGGAAGACGTTGACAAAACCCAAATTATCAACAGCCGCCACGAAATACGGCGCGGGAAACAGCACATTATCAAAAGTAATGGCTTGAGCGTCACCTTGTACATCATCGGCACGCTGAACGCCCACCGATGGCATAATCACACGGGTTCGGGCTTCGCCAGCGCGCGCGTTTTGAATAGCCTGAACAAGCGCATCGTCGCCCTCCGCTGGCTGGTCGAAGAGCATATCAAACGCCACCACTCGCGCCCCTGCCGCGCTCAAACGGTCGAGCAAGTCGGCATAAATTGAACGCGGCCATTCCGCAAAGCGCCCGTATTCGGCAATACTGGCGTCGTCAATCGCGATGATGACAATCGTGTCACTCACTTCTGATGGCACAAAGTAGATATTGCTCAGGCGTAGGCGCAACTGCGCAAATGCCCCGCTCACCCACAGTAATAGAACAAAGGCGGCTATGATGCCGCCCAAGTAGAGTCCTTGTTGTAGTCGTTGTTTGCGGCTTAGTTTTAATGTTGGCGTCGTGTTCGCCAATCTCATCCCTCTATGACCCGTTATCTGGCGATTCTGTCGCTTCTGGTGCTGGTGTTACTGCCCAATCGCTCAAATCGATTTCTTCGCCTATGGTGGTATAGAGCGAAACATCTTCTGGCCCATAGTCATCGGGGAACTGGCGCAAACCCGCACAGCCGCTATCAATATCCGCCGTGCTAGAGAGCACCCAGCCAAAACCGCCATTAAATTCAATGCGATACCAGCCGCCGCTTTCAACTACGCCGATGAATGTTGTAATTTCGGCGGGGTCAATCGTCCCCACACGCGGGAAGTCTAGGCTTGGTCCAATGCGCACATTCAGCCGCACATCATCCTGCGTGCTGATGGAAACGGTGCAGCCATCTAGGGCAGCGTCTAGCTCATCAAAGCTGCTTGCGCGCACGACATCGCTCAGTGGTTGGCCAACTTCGGCGCGGATGCCATACTCTGGTGGTACATCGGCCTCGCCGCTTTCGTTGGCCGCGTTGACTGTGCCTTCAGAGACCAGCATTGCAGAGCGCCC
>DAOTWU010000683.1:0-1560 GCA_034435735.1 Anaerolineae bacterium
AATGTGGTAAATCATTGTCATTTCACCATCGCTTATCTAAATCATGCGGAACAACATCGCCCGTTTCTAGATAAAACCGTAAAAGCCGCTCACGCAATTGTTCCCGCACAGCTTTTAATGTCGGGTCATCGATACGGTTGTTCCGCTCTGTTGGGTCTTCCTGTAAATCATAAAGCTCATCGGTATCGCCCAGACGATGAACATATTTATAATGCGCTGTGCGTAGCATTGTTGCTTTCAAATTGCGCATATCTTCGCCAGATTGAAAGCGCAATCGCGGCCCATAAAGATGCCCCTCTTCATAGGGGGCATCATGTAGATGCGCATCTTGCGGCAGTGCCCCACCTTGAGAGAACACCGCATCGCGCCATGTCTCCGCTTTACTTTGCATCAAGGGCAACAGATTGCGCCCAAAGTGGGTATGTTGTGGCGTAATGCATGCTAGTGCCTCCACCGTTGCAGAAAAATCAGTGAGTTCTACTAGTGCAGTATTCACATGCGGCTCTATAGCATATGTTTTGGGTGGTTTGATGGCAAAAGGCACATTAACCAGACAGTCTTCAAATGTATTTTGCGCCTTTTCTACGATGCCATAATCACCCGCATATTCCCCATGGTCAGCGAAGAAGAAAATCGCGGCATCATCATAAATCCCCGCTTCCTTCAGCGCATCTAATACCAGCCCAAACTGGTAATCCACCCGCGCACACATACCATAATATGTTGCCCGCAACTCAGTCCAGCGCGCTTCATCCCAATTGTGCATCCGTTGGTGTTCGTAGATGCCCGCCAGTATCGCTGGTTTTCCGCGCCAACCTTCTGGTGGCAAAACGCGCGGCGGCAATTTCTCGCGGTCAATCATGTTATGCCACGGGTCTTCAACTGCGTAGGGTGGGTGAGGGTATTCTAAAGGCAGGTACAGGCATAACGGGGTTTCACCATCGCGCACAGTTGGGGGCAAGTTTTTCAAGAACTCTAGCGCCCCTTCAATATGCCCCCAATCGCTGTCGTAAGCATATGGCGCGCCCTCTGGTTTTTCAATGCGCCCGACATAGAACGAATAGTAATTATCACCATCAGGGTCGCCACGCCAATTCAGATGCGTATAGGGATGGCCACCACCTTCAGGCGGTTCATATTTCACATGGCAATATTTGTCGAAGCCATATTGTGCTGGCACAACGTCATTTTTGCCGCCCCACCACACAAAATAGCCTGCTTGCTTCAAACTGCGGAGCAACATTGGCTCATGTGGGCGTAACATGTGAAACATTGTTCGGTGACCATGCACATGTGGATACCAGCCCGTCATGAATGAGCAGCGGCTTGGTGTGCAGACAGGGCTTTGGCAAAACGCATGGCGAAATCCCACTGCATCCGTTTGTACCCATTGGTCAAGATTGGGTGTAACTGCGGCGGGGTTGCCTGCATAGCCTAGCACATCGCCACGCCATTGGTCGGGATTGAAAATGATGATATGCGGGCGTTTGGTCATGCGGTTTGCTCTCGCCATTCTGTTTGTAGAATAGAATAGACATTGTGGTCTACAAAGTGATTATA
>DAOTWU010000684.1:0-2707 GCA_034435735.1 Anaerolineae bacterium
AACAAAAAAGGGCGGCGGCCTTGTTCAGCCGTCGCCCTATGGCTATATTAGCCGTTTCTCCTATTCAGCAGTCACCTCATAGGCTGTGCCCTCGTACACTACGATGACACGTTCGCCGAGTGCGAAGTAATCGGCCAATTCTGGGATTTGCGCCAGAAGGTCGAAATACTCATCGCTGAGGAATGTCACTTTCTGCGTTTCCATTGTGTCTGGCTCAAATGCAGTATCTGTCCAAACGCCATCAATCAGCAGGAAGGTCTTATCGTTGACGAACTGAATGGGGTTACTGTTATCCATACGAGTGCTAACTTCACCATCTTGATCAGCAGGTTCACCCGGAGGTGACATTGTGCCAGCTGGCGAAGATGTCGCCATTGGCGCGGGGAAAGCGCCACCACCAGCCTGCCCTACTGGTTGCTGGGGCGCAGACGGGGCTGCTTGTGCATTGGCGAGGTTGGATGAGGTATCGGCGGCAGCAACAGCCTGTGCGCCACTGGCCTCTGAAGCGAGGTCTTCGGCTTCGGCAGCAAAGGCCTCTTCAGCGCGTTCGCGCCCTTCTTGAGAGAGGATGTCGTTCTCATCAATCAGGAAACTGGTATAGGGTGTGATGATGCCATAGCGAATGCTGAGGCTGACGACGCTATTGACAAGTTCTTCAGTCTCTCCATTGAGGCGAATGGTATTGAGTAAGTCGCCAATGCGGCGAGTTGCCCAAAGGCGGGCGATGAACGGTTCGCCGCCAGCATTTTCGCGGAAGCTGAGGCCGCTATAGGTGAAATTCTGCTCTTGCCCGCGCACTTTACCGCTGAGGGTGATGGTAGCGTTATCGGCATCGCCACGATAGCGCCCAACAATAGTGAGTTGCTCCCCAGCAAACAAGTCACTCAGTTGCTGTGGATACATCAGTTCAGCTTGCACACCATCAATCGCCAGCGCAACATCAGTTAAAACGGGGGCGCTGATTTTGTTATACAAGCTAGCAACTTCCTCGTCGATACGCTCGCTGGGGCGCACATAAGTGCTAGCGCCGTGATGGTCGCGCACGACAGCATCTAGCAAAAAAGTATCGACATCATCGCCCACACCAAAGGTGAAAATGCGGACATTGGGCTTAGCCGCTGCTTCTAGATTGGCGAGAATGGCATCGCTTTCGATAACGCCTTCTGTGGCTAGGCCATCAGTGAGGAAGAGGATAGTTGTCGGGCGTTCCGTATGCGCCATGTTGAGAGCGGTGGTCAATGCGCCATTGATGTCCGTGCCGCCTTCGGCATAGAGCATGTTAATCCATGCGATGGCGTCTTCTGCCTCGCGGACAGGCTCCATTTCCATGCTGAAGGTGCGCCAACCCGTGCTGAAGGTGATGACGTTAAAGCGGTCTTCTGGATTGAGATTTTCCAACACATAAGCGGCGGCGGCGCGCGCCTGATCCCACTTTTCACCGAGCATGCTGCCCGATTGGTCGAGGACGATAATCACGTCTTTGGCGATAACGGCGTCATCAGGCAAGCTAATCGGCGGTTGTACCAATAGCATGAAGAACCCATCTTGGTTAGCGCTCTCGCGATAGGTCAAGAGGTTGACGTTAATCGTGTCGCTTTCAACGCCATAGTACAGGGTGAAGTCATCTTCTGGCACATAGTTGGCTGCTTCGAAGCCTGCGCGGAAGCTGAGGTTATCATCAGCGCGGGTGATGGCGATGTTATGGCTGGGCGAGTAAATATTGCTGATGGGGTCATTGCTCACCACGTTGACGCTAATCGCCATTTGGCCAACAGCACGGCGCAAGCCAACCGCCTGCACAGGATAGCTATACTTCAATAGCCCGTTATCCACCTCTAGTACATGGGAATAAATCACCTCAATACGGCGCGATTCCCCCGGCGGGATGGGGAAAACGCTGGCTTGAACAGCATTCATGCCCACATATTCCAACAAAGCGGGGTCGGCCAGACGGCGCACTGTTTCATTATAAATCGCGCGCGCTTCTTCGGCCTCTAAAATTTTAGCTTCATAAGGCTGACCATCCACCCACATGGTCAAATTTTCCACTGCCGCGCCTTCTGGTAGCGGGAAAATGAGCATGCCTTCGGCCAAGCGCTCGCCAATATTGGTGAACTGAAAATCAATATGGGTGGTGGCAATTTGATTTTCAATATCAACCTGCACCCGATGGTAATCAATGAGTAGGGTTTGCGGGTCGGTATCTACGCCGGGCACAAAGACCTGTGCCGCCGCAGGCAGCGCGACCAACAACAACGAAATGAGAAAAACGAAAAATAGCAGGTTACGTTTCATGGGGTTTGTCCTCCCGAATGACTATTTCTTACTGAAGATGACGAATAAAGCGGGGGATTTGTTCCACTTAGCGGCTGGAGACTAATAAAAAACTTGTATAGATTGTGCCCAGATGTCGCCTTTGGAACGTTTTCGGAACGTTCGCTGTGTAAGGTGATACTAGCTCTATTCTTTAGGGTAGATGCTTCAAGGGAGTGAGAGAGGTCTGTAATCATGAAGCAAAAAGCAATTATCTATCTTATCTTCGCGATGGCGCTACTGCTCACCAGTTTGGTGGCGCGGGCCGCCTTCAGCGTTTCGATTAGCCCGACCAGCGGCCCCCCGGGTACGGTCGTCACCGTGACCACCAGCCCTGACTATGGCGGCCTGACAACCTGTTACGCCAATGGCGCGCCAATCGGTGGCAGCGGCT
>DAOTWU010000685.1:0-3877 GCA_034435735.1 Anaerolineae bacterium
CGAACCGTGATGCAATGCCACTTAGGCCAGCAGCAGCGCCTTTGTCCTTATCCTTATCTTTGTCCTTGTCTTTGTCGTCAGGCTTATCATCACCTTTGCTGCCGCCACGAGAGAGTAAATTGCCTAAACGGCTTGCTCCGCCCTTCTTATCGTCCTTTTTGTCTTTATCGTCTTTATCATCGCCTCCACTTTTGCGGCGTTCAATGTCTTCACGGCTAATGGGGCTGCTACTTCTGCTCGACGATGACCCGCTATAGCGTGATGACCCACTAGAAGAGCTTCTGCTACTAGAAGATGAACCACCACTCGACGATGACCCGCTATAGCGAGAAGAGCTGCTAGAAGAGCTTCCGCTACTAGAAGATGAACCACCGCTATAGCGACTGCTCCCATAACGGCTGCTATAAGAACCACTAGAAGATGAGCCACCATAACGGGAGGAAGAGCTGCTGCTTTCCTTGTCCTCGTCGTCATCACTGCTACTGCTAGATGTACTGCCGCTATAGCGCGAACTGCCCCCATAGCGCGAGCTGCTGGAAGAAGAGCCGCCCCCATAACGGCTACTAGAGCCGCCATAACGGGAGGATGAGTTGCTGCTTGCGTCGTCCTCGTCATCATCATCGCTACGGGAAGAACTGCGCCCGATACCACCAGGCAAGCGTGAACTGCTCCCATAGCGCGAACTGCTGGAAGATGAGCCACCATAACGGCTACTAGAGCCGCCATAACGGGAGGAAGAGCTGCTGCTTGCGTCGTCTTCGTCGTCATCGCTGCTACTGCGAGAAGCGCTGCGGCCAATACCACCCGGCAAACGCGAACTGCTTCCATAGCGCGAGCCGCTGGAGGAGCTACTAGAAGAGCTGTCGGACGATGTCCCGCCGTAACGGCTACGGCCAGGTAGGCCGCTAGATTTTGAGCCGCCTAGACCTGTTGTAAAAGGTGAACGCGACGACCCCGATGATGAGCCGATTTCTTCATCATCGTCATCATAATCTTCATCATAGTAGTCATCATCGTCGTAGTAGTCGTCGTCGTAATAATCATCGCTCATACCATTATCCCGGTTCTATCACCGTCAGTTGAGCAAGGGATATGCTTTGTACGGTTATTCAAGTTGATTGTGCTACCCCTTCTTAAAGTCAAGCATACCATAATTTGGCATGTTTTGCGATAGAAATAGAACTTAAGTTCTAAATTCTTGTGCGCTTCTAATCCGCGCTTTAGTAATCATTACGGCGGGGAAACTGAAAAGTTGCTGCTGTCTCATGATTATATCCACAATCTTGCTGTCAGAAGCATTGTAATTTTATAAAGTAAATCATAAACACCGTAAAATAGAACCAAATAGCTACCTTCCCCTTACCGCGGTCTGGTTTCGTGCAATGGCAGGCTGTGTTATACTCCCCGTATGGCAGAACATACTGAGTATCCATGGTTAGAGGCTGTTCGCACTCGTAAATTGACGGGTGTCATCTTATGGGCACTGGACATCCTAGAGCCATTTGGCCCATTGAGCGCCCAGCTACTTTATATTGCCCAACCCACATTTGGGATATTTGGTGGGCGGCAGGTGGTGGGTGATATTGCCCACGCACTGGAGCAACCAGAGGGGCTGGCTCATTTGCGGCAAGTGCTAAAAGATGCTACTGATTAAATAAATACTATTGGGGAGTAGGCCGTTGGATAGTGTAACCCAATTCTTCTCCATAATTTTTTTGCTTGTCACTTTTGTTATGGTTGTGCTGGTGACTCAGTTCATCCGTCGCCGCCGCGGTGGGCTGGTTTTGCGCCCCATTGCGGTGTATGACAATACCGACGAATTGGGTGCGGCTTCTATTGAAGCGGGTCGCCCGTTACACCTATCTTTTGGCAGTGCCAATTTGGGCGGCGGTGGTACTTTGCTGGCACTAGCTGGCGCAGAATGGTTTTACCACCTTATCCGCAGCGCCACCCTCGGCGAAACTTCCCCCATCCTCAGCACTACCGATACGGTGACTATCCTGCTGGCCAACGATACCCTACGTCGGGCTTATTATGCCCAAGGGTTGCTAGAGCGCTATTCACCAGCACAGGCACGCTGGTATCCCGCTGGGCGTCGCTCTATGGCCTATGCTGGCGCTGTCACGGGTTTAATGGGCGATGAAAAAACATTCGGTCATGTCTTCGCAGGGAGCTTTGGCCCAGAACTGGCGCTGATGCTCTATGCGGCCAATCGCCGTGAACAATACACTGCTGCCGTCAGTGACCAGCTTGAAGGGCAGGCGATTGCCTTTGCTATGGCGGATGATGTATTGATTGGTGAGGAAATTTTCTCCGCTGGTACATACCTCAATCCCGACCACGCTACCGCCCAAGGCGAAGCTGTGACTATTGACCTGTTGCGGTGGCTCTTAATTGCGGCGATGGTTGCCCTATTTATCATAACAGCGCTACAGGGCACAGGAGGCTAGGCTTATGCGGCGCTTAGGGACTGCACTAGCAACGGCAATTGTTTTGCTGGTTGGGCTGGTTACATTGCTCGGCCTGCTTGTTGGTGATAATCTGGGTGTATTAAGCACCGTTGTAGAGAGCTTTGGCCTGCGCTTCATCGCACAATTCTTTGTACAGGTTATGGCCATAGTCGCCGCCATTATGGTACTGGTTGGCGTCTTCAATTTGATTGCCATTCATGTAACTCGTGTGCGGCGCGGCGGCGGTATCTATAGCATTGCACTGGTGACCAGTTTTCTGGCTGTGGTGCTGGCCTATATGCTCAACCGCCAAGACCTGAGCCAGTTCTTGCTGGAAGATGTGCAAATTAGCGTCGAATCTGCTTTAACCGCCTTGCTATATTTCGCGCTAGTATATGGTGGCTATCGCGTTTTACATCACCGTGTCACTTGGTCGCGCGTTTTATTTGTCATTACTGTGCTGTTTGTACTGGTTGCGGCGTTGCCGTTGGGCTTGCCGCAGGCCATAGTAGATTTCCATACATGGCTGATGAATGTGCCTGTCAATGCAGGCGCGCGCGGCATCCTCATCGGTATTGCACTGGCTACGATTGTAACAGGGGTGCGGGTGCTCATTGGCCAAGATCGCTCCTATCGAGAATGATAGTGGCCTTGTCTTAGTCGGTATAATCAAAGAATGCTGAAATAAGCGATGAATGACGATTTCAATTTTGACGACTGGCTACAAGATAATGACGATGAGCCTCAAGATGAATCTAGCGATGAGTTAGATTTTGATTGGCTGGATGATAGTGCCGCCACAGGCGAGCCTCAGCAATCATCTGACCGCACCGGTGTCACTGGCGAATTGCCCTGGTTGGCCGGTGTTAGCGATAGCGACGAGGGAGAAGGCGAAGCCGAGGATGATGACCTGGGCCTTGATTGGCTACAGGATGAAGAGGCGGAAGCCGACGAGCCGGCGACAAGTGGTCATTTCGCTGATATTGGGGCAGTCGAACAGCAACTCGATGAGCAATTGGGCGATGTTGATGAACTCGATTGGCTCTCAGAGGTTGGTGAGGAAGAGGCCGCACCTGCAGCAGAACCCGCCGCTGAGGATTGGCTAGACGAGTTAGACTTTGGTGAGGAAGAGGCCACGCCCGCAGCCGAACCCGCCGCTGAGGACTGGTTAGATGAGTTGGGCTTTGGCGAGGAAGAGGCCGCGCCCGCAGCAGAACCTGCCGCTGAGGATTGGCTAGACGAGTTAGACTTTGGCGAGGAAGAGGTCGCGCCCGTAGCAGAACCCGCCGCTGAGGATTGGTTAGACGAGTTGGGCTTTGGCGAGGAAGAAGCTGCGCCTGCAGCAGAACCCGCCGCTGAGGACTGGTTAGACGAGTTAGACTTTGGCGAGGAAGAGGCCGCGCTCGCAGCTGAACAGCAACTGCCCG
>DAOTWU010000686.1:0-5959 GCA_034435735.1 Anaerolineae bacterium
TAGCGCCGAAAGGGGCAGAAACCGAACTCATCCTTTATCCTATTGATGAGAACTGGTCTCATTATGCCCCAGTTGTTGGAAAAACACAGGCTATCACTTTGCAAGTAACCGATATTGATAAACTGTATGAAGACCTGAAGGCCAAGGGTGTAACATTCTTCGGCGAGCCAGAAACCCAATTCTGGGGACGCTTTGTCGTTATGCAAGATTCTGAAGGCAACGGCATTATGCTGGTGCAACTGGCTGAATCCGAATAGCAAAATCTATTCTACTAATTTCCATGAGTACAGGGCGGCATGCTTGCGCCCTGTTTTGTTTTCTTCACAGCTTTTCAAACTTATTGCAAAAATTTCGTTTTTTGTAATATCATGTTAGATAGTGTATTGAGCCATGGTCTAAGGGATATAAGCATGTCACATCGTACTTACTGGGCTGTTGAACCTTATATTCGCGTTGCAGAGTTCTCTGGGCATGTTAGCTTGGATGAACTTGATACCGTTATGCATGACTTTCTCGCTATTGCCAGCGATTCACCCGCATATTTTGTTCTTGATTTGACCAATACCCGTTCCCTGCCTACATCAATTTTTCAAATACAATCAATTCGTGATGTTGTTATGCTGGAAAATACGCGCTGGTTGGCGGTGGTCAATCCAGATGTTTTTGCCAATTATGCAACACGCATGCTGGCTGGGGATAAAGCCAAAATTTTTGAAGACTTAGAGCGCGCATTGAGCTTTTTACGGGGGATGGTTCGCCTGGATACCGGCGTTACTTTATAATAAGAGTATCAGTAACTCTATATATCGGGGAGTCTTGCATGCTGATTTTCATTGTGGAAGATAATACCGCGCTTGCTTTGGTTTATACAGAAGCGCTCAATCATGCCGGCTTTGAGACAGAAGTTGTTACGGATGGGCGTGAAGCTTTAGCCCGTTTAGACACCCTTTCCCCCGATTTGTTTTTGCTAGATATGAATTTACCCCATGTTTCTGGCCATTATCTACTTCAACAAATTCGTAGCGAGGCGCGCTTTGCGACAACGCCCATCATCATTGCTACAGCGAACACAGTCTTAGCGGAAGCGCTTCGGCCAGAACTTGATGAACGCTGCGAACTTTTCATCAAGCCACTGCGTCCAACAGACCTCATCGCTGTAGCGCGTCGCCTCTGTGGTGAATAAAAAACGGGCAGACCTTTTACCATCTGCCCGTTTCTAGTTAGATTTCTTCTGTGATTAGTTGCCTAAATCTACGGGTTCAGGGATGCGCAAAGTCGCCTGAATATCCCCATCAGCATCGGCCAACACAACCACATCTCCCGGTTGGAACACCGCTTCATCCCGCCCCCAGAAGAGCGCGATAGCAGTATCTTCGCCAAAACCAGTATGTATGGTAATGCTGCCACCAGTGAAGAAGAGCCGTTCTGGGAAGACATAGACATTGCCATCAGCATCACTCAGTGTCCACCCTGCAATATTGACTACTTCGCCATTATTTTGAATTTCTACAGCTTCACTGGTAATATCGCCAGCCCCAATAACCTGCAAAATTTCTACTTGCGCATTCACAGCCGTTGGTGCAAGCGTGATAGTTGGTGTTGGGGTGGGTTGGTCGGGCGTAGCATCTTCGCCGTCTGGCGTGCTTTCGCCATCATCAGCCGCTTGCGCATCTGCTGCTGCTGGCGTTTCTGTGGGGATGTCTTGCAATGGTGTTGCTTCTAACTCGCATCCCTCTAGCGGCACAATAAGAATATCCCCAACTTGTAGATAAACTGCTGTTTCTTCAGTTAGCCCATTAACAGCCATCAACTGGAAGCCATTGGCGCCATATTGTTCTGCGATGCCAAAGGGCGTATCGCCCTCTTGCACGACATGCGGAATGCAATTAGGCGGTAAGGCGGCTACTGTGGCAGCAATAGGGTCATTCTCTTGGCCACTGAAGACCGTAGGGTCTAATGTGGGCGGTGTGACATTCGGCGCATTCGTCTCCACCACATCCGGCGGCACATTTAATACTTCGCCGGGGCGCGGCGTTGCTGTAACAATAATGACCGGTACTGTGGCGTTGGGGTCGGGTGTCGCCGTGATGATGACATCAATCCGTATTGGTTCCGGCGTGGTGGTGGTTGGCGCTGGATTGCTACTGGATAAAATGGCGAACACACCGACTGCGATAGCCGCTGGTAAAAGCATATTGAGGAAAACAAACGAAATCAATGAACGACTTCGTGGTGGTCTTTCTTCTATCAATGTAGTTTACCCAAATCTATTTCATCCGATATACCAAACACAACACAATATAGCACAGCCACCAACGGCGGGCAATTCTTTACGGCCTCAGTAATCTTATGTTAGGCGGCGATTTTTCAGGATTTAAGCCTTCGCTCTCGTGTTATGATAAAGACAATAGAACCGGTTTTGATGAAAGAGTGTGTTTTATGCCGTATTTGATTGATGGCCATAATCTCATTGCGCAGTTGCCCGATATTTCGCTAGACGACCCAAATGACGAAGCCCTGCTTGTTGAAAAGCTCAAGGGCTTTATTGCGGGTAATGGCAAACGCTGTATTGTGATTTTTGACCGTGGGTTACCCGGTGGCAAGTCCACGGTTTTGAGCACCTCGCGTTTACAAGTGATTTTTGCCGCCGCCCACCATACAACAGCAGATAGGTTGATACAGAAGCGCATTCGGACGATTAAAGACCCCAAAAATTGGACGCTGGTTTCTTCAGATAACGAAATTTTGGCCACAGCCCGCGCTTACGGTATGAATGCAGTTCGCGCTACCGATTTTGCGCGGCAGCTACAAAAAACGAAAAAACAGCAACGCCCCTCAATTGGAGAGGCAGAACAAGTCCATTTGAGCGAGCAAGAAATCAATGAATGGCTAAAAATCTTCGGCGAAGAGTAATTTTTACATATTTGCCGCTTGACCTGAGAGGCGCTTCCACGTATCATTAACCGTGAATCGGGGTGTGGCGCAGTTGGCTAGCGCGCGCGCTTTGGGGGTGTGAGGTCGCCGGTTCGAGTCCGGCCACCCCGACACTCGCGGGTATGGTGTAGTGGTAGCACAAGACCCTTCCAAGGTCTTGGCACGGGTTCGAGTCCCGTTACCCGCTTACTTTTCCCTCCTTACAACATTCAGGGCCCATAGCTCAACGGTCAGAGCAGCCGGCTCATAACCGGTTGGTTGTAGGTTCGAATCCTACTGGGCCCACTAAAAAAGCCCTGCGTAATTTTCACAGGGCTTTTTGTTTGTAAGGTGGATAGGTTAGCTATCCGTTCCGCTGTCTTCTGTCGTATCTTCAGGCGTGTCGCCGGTATCGCCATTTTGTATTGCTGCTAGTTCCTCTTCAATGATGCTGGCGAAATTTTCATAAGGCAACGCACCCACAACTGGACGGCCATTAATGAAGAACGTTGGCGTTCCAGTGATGACTAGCTCTCGACCTGTGTTGAAGTCTTCAAGGATGCCATCCCGATAACGCTCTTCCTCAAAGCAAGCCTGAAATGCTTCCATATCCAATCCATCTAACTGCTCCGCAATGTCAAATAGGGCGTTAGGCTCACCGAGAATTTGCTGGTTGGCAAAGAGTAAATCATGGTATTCCCAGAACAATCCCTGCTCATTGACACACTCTGCTGCCAGTGCAGCTTGGTAGGATGATTGCCCGCCAATGATGGGATAATCGCGATAAACAAACAACACCTTGTCGCCATATTCCTCTTCAATCAGCGGCAAGGTTGTTTGCGCAAAGCGCCCACAGAATGGGCAACGATAATCGCTGAATTCTACTATAACAATCGGTGCGCCCTCTGGGCCGCGGCTTGGCTGATTTTCAATGCTCACCGAATAGCGTTGGTTTGTGTCTAGGCCTTGCGCTTGCTGGTTGCCGCCATCGCTGGGCGCGGCAGAAATTTCAATGTTGCCTATTTGTGTCGCCACTTCCTGGCTGAACTCTTCGCGTGCTTGCGCCACTGCTGCATTAACAGCCTCATTGATCAGGTCTTCGGTGCTGCCGGCCAAATTTTGTCCGATTAACAGACCAATCACCACACCAACAACCAAAAATGTCAGTGCAGTCAGCCCATAGTTAACCAATCCACGTGAGAGGGAAAACGTCTCTAGGGCTTCAATTTCTTCTACAACTTCATCATGCTGTTCAACAACTTGTTCGTTCACACATGAACCCCTTGTATATCAAAACATACAATAAAACGGCTTTCCCCATAACCAATACCCCCAAAGCCGCTTAAACATAGCACATGTTTACCACATATCGCACATAAAATCTGCGCTAACGCGATTTTGTCATATAATGTAAGATAGAAGCAAGTGCTATATTTAAGATGGTTGTGACTGCCATTTTGTTACATAGGCACACCAATACTATAGGTTATACACCAATTTCTCAAAGGAGGCGCATTTGATCGAACATCTGGATGGTCTGGTAGTGAAGGAGCAAAGTGGATTTTTCTGGGTAGAAGTTTCCGATGGCACAATTTACATGTGCACTTTACGCGGGCGCTTAATGGAAGAAGCGCAGTCCAGTGACATCGCCGCTATTGGCGACAAGGTTCGGATTTCCGTTTTAGAAGAAGATGGCACCAATGTGCTTAAAGGTGTCATAGAAGAAGTTCTCCCCCGTAAAAGTGTCCTTTCAAAAGCTGCACGCACTACTGGCAAGCGTGGCGCCGGCCAAGCAGAGCGTGAACATGTGATTATCGCCAATGCGGACCAGGCTTTATTCGTCTTTGCTGCTGCAAAACCCGCCCCAGATTTTCGTATCCTGGACCGCCTTTTAGTGGCGTGGGAAGCCTCTGATATTGAGGAAGTTGGGATTGTCATCAACAAAGTTGACATTGAAGACCCCACCAATATTGAACATATGATGTCCCCTTATGTGCGCATGGGGTATACCATACTCTATACCAGCGCTGCGGATGGACGGGGGATAGATGAGCTTAAAGAGAAGCTCGCTGGCAAAATATCGGTTTTTACTGGCCCTTCTGGAGTAGGAAAAACCAGCCTGCTGAATCGTATTCAGCCGGGGTTGGGGCGTGCTGTTCGGGAAGTCAGCCATGTCACTAATGAGGGCACCCATACCACCCGCGATAGCGCTCTGATTAAACTTGATATTGGCGGTTATATTGCCGATACACCTGGCATGCGTAATATGGCGCTTTGGGATGTTGAGCCAGATGAGCTGGATGGCTACTTTATTGATATTGCTGAATATGTCGGGCAATGTCGTTTTAGCGATTGCACCCACCAAAGCGAACCTGGTTGCGCTGTACGTGAGGCAGTAGAGGCGGGATATATCGCTGAATCGCGCTATCGCAACTACCTCCACCTACGCCAAGAACTGGCAGAAACCTATATCGTCTACGATTAACCATACATCCAGACGCCCTTTGCTACACGTTATATAGTAAAGGGCGTTACTCATCAAATAAACTGCGCTGCACTTGTGGCGTGATGTTATAGTGGCGAAAGATGCGCTGGAGTAATGGGGTAAGCTGTTTGCTTTGGCTATAAAGCTCCTGCGCAAAAATTGCGGGGTGTTTATCTGATTTACTACGGTTACAAGTGGGGCAGCAAGCCGCCAGATTATTGGGGATATGCGCGCCGCCCATTGCTAATGGAATAATATGGTCAACTTCAAATTCTTGGCCAACAATAGATTTTCCACACCATGCGCAAAGCCCGCCACTATCGAGAATAATGCCACGTAGCTCTGCAATGGTGAGTTGCCCCCGCGCGCCTGCCGCTTTTGCTCGTGCATTAAGCGAGGCGACATAAGCGCGCAATTCGTCATCAGTTAACCAATCCAGATATTGCATGATGCGTCCTTCAATGATTTGCCGCTTGCGCCATTATAGTATAGGCCGTTGTGGAAGCAACCGAAAAGCGTCAGCTAGGGCGGAATGCGGCAAGTAGCTTCTTTGGTTATAAT
>DAOTWU010000687.1:0-8115 GCA_034435735.1 Anaerolineae bacterium
CCTGTTCATAATTTGCGAGAACTTACGGATGCTTTACCTGAGCGTTATGGTGCTCATGTCGATGTGCTTTTGACGAATCAAAGTATCGATACATTGCAAAGCATTTTTCACAAGTAAATTTTCTATGTCCCTTAAAATCGGTTTTTTCGCACGAGATTTTCTGCCACAAACGTCAGGCGGCATTGACACCAGTTTTTTCCATAGTGTTCGAGCACTAGCTACATATCACCCCCAAAACCAGTACCTCATTATCACCAGTGACGGCAACTTCGGGCTGATACAAAATGCCTTTCATGGTGTTTCTGTAACATGTGTGCCGCTTTCTAAACAGCCTAAAAGTCATCTGATGCGATTATCTCGTCGTCTATTAAAACAGCCAGATTATTTAACACAACACCTAGAGGGGCTGGGTTTAGACTTAATTTTTTACCCGCGCCAGATGGTCATTGCGAAGCCAGCATCATTGCCTGCTGTCTTACGCCTCTATGATATTCAACATGAATATTATCCTGAATTCTTCCCTACAAGCTTGCTCGCACACCGCCAAAGAAACTATCGCAACGCGTTGGCGCAAGCTGATGTCATCTCAGTTTCAACAGACTATACCTTGCATACTGTTCAAGAAAAAATGCCAGAGTATGCCCATAAAGCGGTACGGGTTTACCCTGGTGCATCTATAGAATATACCGCCGTCTCTGACGAAAAGCGGCGCGAAGTTCTCACCCGTTACCAATTGCCAGTGCGTTTCATCTTTTATCCTGCCAATGCCTGGCTGCATAAAAATCACGCTCGTTTATTCGCTGCTTTGCGGTATCTGCGCGATAACGAAGGGTTGAATATTCCGCTTGTTTGTACGGGTAGATTAGTGACCGAAGCGCCCTATGTGTTGAAGAATCTCGCCGTTGCTGCCGGTGTTGAAACGCTGGTTCATGACCTTGGCTATATTCCAGATGAAGACCTAGCTGTCTTATATCAAAGTGCCGAAATGCTGGTCTTCCCGTCGCTATTTGAAGGCTTTGGCTATCCCATTATGGAAGCGATGCGTAACCAATGTCCAGTGGTATGCGCCCGCGCAACCTGCTTGCCAGAAGTGGCGGGAGACGCGGCATTATATTTTGACCCCTTTGATGTAGCGGATATAGCATCTGCCATTAAACAAGTGTGGCAGGATGATGAGCTGAAAAAGGCGTTACGTCAAAAAGGGCATCTCAACATCCAACGTTTTAGCTGGCAAGCATATGCTGATGCTATGCAATCTCTTTTTGAGCAAACAACTCAAAACCACACCTAATCTCATAAAATACGTAACGTTCCCCCAAGATGAGGGTTACTATCTTCGATGAACATCTTCAACCGCAACGCCCGAAACTTAAAAACACTGACCGATGCGGAGTTAGTGCAGTTATCTAAAGAAGACAAAGAAGCGTTCGGCGAGCTATATGAACGCTATGTCAAGAAAATCTATAACTACATTTACTACCGCACCGGCAACCAACATGATGCAGAAGATTTGACTGCTAGGGTGTTCTTTCGTGCGTTGTCTCATATCGGTCAATATACGGAGCGTGGTGTGCCTTTTCAGGCGTGGCTATATCGAATCGCGCATAACCTTGTCGCCAACTGGCATCGTGACCGTGGGCGGCGCAAAATTATCCCGCTCGATGAATTTGTTGCGGCCAGCCTTGCTTCAGAAGCTCCTGAGCGTGTTGCTGAAGACCAGGAAGAACAAGAATTACTATTAGCCGCAATTCGCCGTTTACCGCCAGAACGACAAGAACTACTGGTTTTGAAGTTTGTTGAAGGGTTATCAAACGCTGAAATTGGCGAGATTATGGGGCGCACTGAAGGTGCAATCAAATCGCTTTATCATCGCACTTTGATTGCCTTGCGTGACGATTTGAAGATGCAACAGATAAAACATGGTGGTGTCAACAAACCGCCGCTTGATCAACAGGATGAAATTCAATGAGTCGTGATGAACATCTCCAAAACCTGCTTTCCGCTGTGACGGATGCTTTAATTGCCGGGGATGAGGACGTTGAAGCGATTGTCGAACAATATGAAGTGCCCCGACAGGATGTGGATAATCTTGTACGCCTTGTTCGGCGGCTACATGTAACTTTAGTTGGCCAAGAGCCTTCTAAGCGTTTTGTCCGCCGCTTGAAGCAGGACTTAATGGGTACGCCGGGATGGGGTGTTGTGACGCGCGTTCGTCGCTTGCCTGCTCGCGTCCAAATTGCCGCCGCTATTGCCCTTGTGGCTGGGTTTATGTTGCTGACACGCCGCCGCCTCGTAGAAGATGTTCGGCTAGAAGAGCAAGAAATTCTGATCGAAAGTGCTTGATTCAGCTTGCCAGTGGCATGATTGTCGTTTATAATGTTCTAAAACCTCTCATAAGGAGGGGTGTGTTTGTGTTGTTACTTGACAAACACATCCAGGTATCAGTATACTTCCCAGTTACTGTGATTGCTACCAATTAACCATCTATGCTTTTGATGTATAGTTACCAACATGTAGTATGTGCAAGCGTAATGGGAGCTTCCCACGCTTTGCGCTTTTTGATTTTCGCCCGTGTTCAAGGCTAACCGAGGAGCGGCGCATTGTACAGCGATACCAGCCGAATCAAGAGTTATGCGCGTACCACCGACGTGCAAGCTCTGCCGTCACTCATTGAAGTCCAGCTACAGTCATTCCAGCGTTTCATCGACGAAGGGTTGCTGGATTTGTTCGATGAAATCAGCCCCATCGAGAGTTTCAACGGGAATTTGCGACTATATCTCCCCAGTCGTTCCCCAGAATCGGAGCAGTTCGGCCTCAAATATTGGTTTGAAGAGCCGAAATATAGCGAAGAGCTATGCCTAGAACGTGATATGTCCTACGCCGCCCCGCTATATGTGCGCGTCGCATTAGTCAACCGCGAAGCGGGCGACGAGGTCATTATTTCCGATATTTTCTTAGGCGATTTTCCGTTAATGACGGAAAAAGGTACGTTCATCATCAACGGTACCGAGCGCGTTGTCGTCAGCCAGCTCATCCGTTCTCCCGGTGTTTACTTTGATGCTGAGGAAGACCGCGCGACTGGTCGTGCTATGGCCAACGCGAAGCTCATCCCAGACCGTGGCGCGTGGATGGAATTTGAAACCCGCAAAAACGATTACATCACCATTAAGTTTAATCGTAAGCGCACAGTCCCTGTCACTGTGCTTTTGCGCGCTTTGGCGGCTGTAGATGATGGGCAACCGCCCTCAACTTGGCCAATTCAAGAAGGCACTGATGAAGAGTTGATGGCGCTTTATCAAGAAGTGGATAATGACCCCAACCATCCCTTCATTATGGGAACGCTCAAAGCAGAACCCCAGTGGGATTTGAAAAAGGGGCAAACCATTGCCGAAGCTGCACTGCTTGAATTTTACCGCCGTATGCGTCCCGGCGACCCGCCCACCCTGGAGAATGCTCGCGAATATCTCGAAAGCCAATTATTCGACCAGCGGCGCTATGACCTGGAACGTGTGGGGCGCTATAAACTAAACCAACGCTTACAACATCCCGGCGGAAGCCCGCCACTGCATGTGCGTACCGTGACAAAAGCCGACATTGTGCAGCTTGTCATGCACATGATTAAAATCAATACCGGGCAGGCGCGCCCTGATGATATTGACCATTTGGGCAATCGCCGTGTGAAAACCGTTGGCGAGCTCATCCAGAATAAATTACGTATTGGCCTGCGTCGTACTGAGCGCGTTGTTAAAGAGCGCATGTCTATCCGCGAGGCCGATAACTTAACGCCTATTTCGCTTGTGAATATCCGCCCCATTGTGGCCGCTATTCGCGAGTTTTTCGGTTCATCACAGCTTTCGCAGTTCATGGAGCAAACTAACCCGCTAGCAGAATTGACCCATAAGCGCACGCTTTCCGCGCTTGGTCCTGGTGGTTTGCGCCGCGAACGTGCTGGCTTCGATGTTCGTGATGTTCACCACAGCCACTATGGTCGCATTTGCCCGATTGAAACGCCAGAAGGCCCCAACATCGGCCTAATTGGGCGTTTGGCGAGCTATGCCCAAGTGAATGAGTTCGGCTTCATTGAAACGCCTAGCCGCCGCGTGCTCAAGTTCCTCCCTGCAGATTCGCCAGACTTGCTCGGGCGTACCTTGCGTGAGGATGTTGAGGACAGCAAAGGCAAGCTCATCGCTGAAGAAGGCACAGTGATTGATGAGGCAATTGCCAAGAAACTGGCTAAAGCTGGTATTGAAAAAGTGCCAGTTGTGCCCTTTGTCACCGATGAAATCGTTTACTTCTCTGCCGATGTAGAAGATAACTACGTTATCGCCCAGGCTAATGCCGAACTTGACGAATTGGGACAGTTTGTCTCCAACCGTATCTCAGCACGTCATAACCAGCGCTTTTTGGTTGTTCCACGCTCTCGCGTCGATTATATGGATGTGGCCCCTCGCCAGATTGTGGGTATCAGCGCGGCGCTCATTCCTTTCTTAGAGCATGATGATGCCAACCGTGCGCTCATGGGGTCTAACATGCAGCGCCAAGCTGTGCCTTTGCTCAAACCAGATATTCCGATTGTTGGCACGGGTATGGAAGCGCAAGCGGCTTATGACAGCGGTCAAGTTTTAATTTCCGATGTCGCTGGCGAGGTGCTGAGTGTACAGGGTGATTTAATCGTCATCCGTACCGATGAGGGCGAAGAGCGCCATTACAAACTGCGCAAATATGACCGCTCTAACCAATCAACCTGCATTGACCAACGCCCCGTTGTACGCAAAGGTCAGCGGGTGGAAATTGGTGATGTTCTGGCGGATAGCTCCTCCACTGTCATGGGGCATTTGGCGCTTGGTCATAACGTATTAGCTGCGTTCCTCTCATGGGATGGTGGCAACTATGAGGATGCTTTGCTCATCAGCGAAGACCTCTTACGAAATGACCGTTTTACCAGCATTCATATTGAAAAGCACGAAGTTGAAGCACGTGACACCAAACTCGGCCCAGAGGAAATCACCTACGACATCCCGAATGTTGGCGAAGATGCCCTGAAAGACCTCGATGAATTCGGTATTGTTCGCATTGGTGCAGAAGTTGGCCCCAACGATATTCTCGTCGGCAAGATTACGCCTAAGGGCGAAAAAGAACTCAGCCCAGAGGAGAAATTGCTGCGCGCCATCTTTGGTGAGCAAGCCCGTGAAGTGAAAGATTCTTCGCTTCGCTTACCACATGGTGAACGCGGTAAAGTCGTGGATGTAAAAGTATTCACCCGCGAAGAGCACCGCGATTTGCCCGCTGGCGTGGAGAAGATGGTTCGTGTCAGTGTTGCCCAACGCCGTAAACTCACCATCGGCGATAAAATGGCTGGCCGCCATGGTAACAAGGGCGTTATCTCTAAGATTGTGCCGATTGAGGATATGCCATTCTTGAGCGATGGTACACCAGTCGAAATTATCCTCAACCCGCTTGGCGTGCCTGGCCGTATGAATATCGGGCAGGTGCTGGAATGTCATCTGGGTTGGGCTGCAGACCGCTTAGGCTTCCGTGCTGTAACACCTGTGTTTGATGGTGCAGCCGAGCAGGAAATTCAAGCTGAATTAGGGCGCGCCTGGATGATTGATGAAGCTTGGAAGGATATTACTGAGCGCGCTTGGGAATGGATTAAGAGCTTCGGTGATGAATATGACCCCGAAGACTTTGAAGACGATGAGGAAATTCGCCGCCTTTACATCCATGAATGGCTAGGCGAAAACCCAGAGTACGATACCGATATGCTCATCATGGATCGCGTTTATGCCCGTCGCGTTGTCTTGCGCGAGTGGCTGCGCGAAAAGGGCATTGATCCCGATGATGTTCTGTTGTTCGATAATCGTGGTGTGCCTATTGCTGAGCGCGAACGTATCGACGAAAACGCTATTTTCGTCTCTCTTGTGCTCTGGATTCAAGCACAAAAGCCCGATACCGTCATTCCAGATGATGTGAGCCTGCGTGACCTTTATGAAATCGCAAATCGCGTCGAATTTGAGACGGGTATCCCCGTGCCACATTATGGCAAGCATTTGCTCTATGATGGACGCACTGGCGAACCCTTTGACCGTCCGGTTGCGGTTGGGTATGTCCACATGCTTAAGCTAGCACATCTTGTCGAAGACAAAGTGCATGCGCGCTCTACTGGCCCCTACAGCCTTGTTACCCAGCAGCCGTTGGGTGGTAAGGCGCAGTTTGGTGGCCAGCGCTTCGGCGAGATGGAAGTTTGGGCGCTGGAAGCCTATGGTGCGGCTTATACCCTACAAGAAATGCTCACGGTTAAGTCGGATGATGTTCAGGGTCGCGTTAAAACCTATGAATCCATCGTTAAGGGCAATCCCATTGAAGAGCCGGGCATCCCGACAAGCTTCCGCGTTCTGGTTAAAGAGCTGCAAAGCCTTGGCCTAGCGGTTGAAGCTATCATGGATAATGGCGATGTCATTCGCTTTGGTAAAGATGATGAAACGCCGAAGAAGAGCGCGCCACCTACTGCGCTCACCAACATTCAGCCGTCGTCATCCTCATAATTTGCGCGAAGTTCATCGCCGCAATATGTGATAGAAATATGCAGCGCCGTATCATTTTTAGATGCGGCGCTGTTTGTTCTCAGTCAAAAGGGGCAAACAATGCAGTTAAACTACCGCCACACTTGGAATCTTTCCCCTAAAGAAGCGATTGCGCTTCAAAAATCTTTGGCGGATGAAATTATCCATGACGTTTCGGTGTCATTAGATGATGTGCATTTAATTGCTGGTGTGGATGTCAGTGTTAAGCATGGCATTTCTCAAGCTGCAGTTGTTGTTTGCACGCTCCCGCAATTGGAACTTGTCGAAGTCGTAACAGCACATATGCCCACGCCATTCCCTTATATTAGCGGCTTGCTGAGTTTCCGAGAGGGGCCGGTACTTGTGCAGGCGTTTGAGCAACTTCAACATACACCAGATGTATTTATTTTTGATGGCATGGGGCGCATTCACCCGCGCCATATTGGCATTGCTTCCCATATGGGGCTGTGGCTACAAAAGCCAACAATTGGCTGTGGCAAAACCCACCTGTTAGGCGATTATCAGATGCCCGCAGCAGAAAAGGGCAACTATACCCCATTATTTCATCATGGCGAACAGCTTGGCGTGGTGTTGAGGACGCGCACTAATGTGAAACCTGTATATGTTTCTCCAGGTCATTTAATTGATATTCCCTCTGCCATCGCTTTAACGTTGGCTTGCACACCGCGCTACCGCTTACCGCACCCTATTCGTTTGGCCCACCAGCACGCTGGTGCTTATTCGATGTCTTCTCCCCAAGCTTCGATGAGGTCTAATAACCCTTCAAATACCCAGTCAGGCTGAATATCTGAATTGGGCAATTCTTCCCGCGTGCTTACACCCGTAAGCAGCAAAGCTGTTTTCATCCCGGCATTATTCCCGCCTAAAATATCTGTGCCAAGGCGGTCGCCTATCATCAGCGTTTTTTCAGGTGCTGTCCCCAGTATTTTCAATGCTTGTTCAAACATTGGGGCGGCGGGTTTCCCGATGATGTGCGGCTCTACATCTGTTGAAGCGACGAGTGCTGCTAATATACTCCCCGCGCCTGGTGCTAAACCAACCGGTGTGGGAAATGTGACATCGGGATTTGTGCCGATGAAATCCGCGCCGCCCCGAATGAGCAGGGTAGCACGGCGCAATTTATCGTAAGTGAGTTCAAAGTCGATACCGGCGACAACGGCCACAACTTCATAATCTGCAATCTCATATCCCGCATCAAGTAACACACCACGCAACCCATCGCCACCAATCATATATACGCGCGATCCAACAGGATAACGCTCTTGCATATAGCGCGCTGTGGCTGTTCCAGATGTAATAATGCGGTCTATCGCGACGCCTTCTACGCCCATTTTGCTCAGTTTTTCAATATAAGCGGCGCGGCTTTGGCGGCTGTTATTCGTCGCTAGCACATAAGGAATGTCTTTAGCGTGCAACATATTGAAAAAACGAACTAGCCCTGGCATGGGTTCGTTGCCGCGCCATAGCACACCATCCATATCCATTACTACACCATCAATCGCTTGTAAATCCACCTGTGCCCATCCTTTTG
>DAOTWU010000688.1:0-8343 GCA_034435735.1 Anaerolineae bacterium
AGATTGTTGGGGAATTTCCCGACGGCAGTTTGATCAGCAATCATATGTACGGGCGGCTGCCCCTCATCAAGCATGGCGATAGATAAATCGAACATGCCGTGCATATCATCTTCAGTGACATCACCGACTAAGCGGCTAAGGATAACTCGCTTTGGAATATACCAGCTAATTTCGAACGGCATGATAAGCTCCTTGTAGTCCTGTTATACAATAAAATTGTATCCTCAAATAAGTAAATGAAAAGTTAAGGTTTAACCAAAGACCAACACAATATTATTGATTAAACTTAATAAAAAGGCCATTCTTAATCTCTCAATGGTACAAGCTAGGGGGAACTAATTTGTGGTATAGTTACGGTTAGGGGATTGGCCATATAGGACAGGTTCGATGCAAATTACCATTACAGTTTCCACCATGCGCCGCAAAGATATTGCAACTGTGGCCAATTTAATACAAGCCCAGGCAGAGCGGTTGCACCGCCTTGACCCGCGTATAAATCCGCCAAACGATATTTACGAGATTCGCGCCAAGCTCGAATATGCCAGTGGCGATGAAGTCTATCGCCCATTAGTCGCCCGTTTTGGCGAACAGCTCGTTGGCTATATTTGGCCGGGGATGTGGTTTTTACACGAGCAAAGCGCCCTACGCACTTTTTATGGCGCGCGTAACGGTATCCTGCGCGACTTTGCGATATTACCACCAGAGCACACGTTAGCCCTTATCTCGGTAGATACCCTAATCCAGCATGTGCACCACTTCTGGCAAGATCGTCGGGCAGATATGTTCGGGATTAACTGGCCAACAAAAGATAGCTGGTTTCACGATATAATCATCCGCTTTGGCTATATGGCCGATAGTGCCACTGCCATACGGCCATTACACCCATTACCAGAAGTGCCAACACCTGCAAATCTCGTCATCCGCGGGGCACGCCCCGACGATATGAATGCGCTGGAGGCCTTGCACATTGAGGAAGTGGCCTATCACCCACCCCACGACCCCTTAAAGCGAAAGATGAACACGCCCGCGCTGGAGAAAGATTTCCGCCAGAATATAGCCGCATATTTCGCTGGCTATCCCACGGCCTTTGGCAAGCCTGTAGTGATGGTTGCCGAACAAAACGGCGAAGTGGTTGGTCTCGCCGAATGTTATATAGAGCAGGTCACACACGGCAACTTATTGCGCCGAGGCAAATGGGGATATTTGAACAGCGTGGGCGTGCGGGCAGATAAACGCGGGCAGGGCATCGGCAGGGCACTAGTGGCACAAACGTTGAAAACGCTCGCGGAACATGGCGCAGAGCAGTTCTATCTCTATTTTATGTATTACAATCCGCTGAGCAGTAAGTTCTGGCCATCTATGGGCTTTGAACCCGCTTGGACGCGCTACACACGGCTGGCACATTCCCCTGCGTTTTAATCCTCTCACAAGTTAGCATACACCAGTAGCCACACCTGCATTAAGGTTTATTTAATTTTATGTAGCTTGTATAGAACAAAACATTAATTTTTAGTACAAAATTACCCCCGTAATTTTACAGAAAGCAATGTTAGAATACAGGTGGGGAACAGTGTACAAAAGACTATTTTGTCGCGCTGCGCGGGTGCTTGTGCTTGCAACAACGAAGTTTTAGTGAGGCATAATAACATGAACGATGCGCGCATCATCAGTAAGCGGTATATCGTGGGCGCAAAAATTGGCGAAGGTGGGATGGGTGCGGTTTACCGTGCCATAGATGCCGAAACTGATATACCTGTCGCAATCAAAGAGCTAAAGCAAGATGCGTTATCCACCACGCCCGAACTTGTTGAACGCTTTCTGCGAGAAGCAGAAGTGCTACGGCGGTTAAAACACCCGCATATTGTCACAATTCTAGACGCATTTCAAGAACGTGATGACTACTATATTGTGATGGAATGCTTGGGCGGTGGCAACTTAAAAGACCGCTTGCGTCATGCGCGCTATTTACCGATTGAAGAGGTTTTGCACATTGGGCAAGCGCTCGCCGATGCCCTCACTTGCGCTCATGAGCATAACATTGTACACCGCGATTTGAAACCATCGAATGTTTTACTCGATAGCGACGGAAATCCCTATTTGAGCGATTTCGGCGTGGCCTACTTGGGTGATGCTACCCGCGTGACGCATATCGGTAGTTTGGTGGGGACGCTAGGCTACCTCAGTCCAGAAGCTTGTATTGGCGAATTGACCGACGAACGCGGGGATATTTGGTCGCTGGGTGTGATGCTTTACGAACTGCTCACCGGCAGACGCCCCTTCGTGGCCAAAACAACGGGTGCGCTCATCACCACCATCCTCAACCAAGCCGCGCCAGATATTCACGCGCTGCGCCCAGATGTGCCAGAGGACTTGGCCGCCCTCATACGGGCGATGCTGATTAAAGACCGTAACCGCCGTATTGATAGCGCCACCAAAGTAGCAGAGGCACTGCGCCAGATAGAAGCTGGCGAAAGCCTCCCCACAGATGTACGCCAATTACTGACAGCAGATGATACAGCGCAATCACGGGCGATGTTTGGCTTCCCAGTTAAGAGTAGCAATGGCTATAAGCCGAATGGCAAGTTCTCTATTTTTGGGCAGCACCATGATAATCACATCATCACCCGCCCAGACTGGACGCTCTCTGGCGTGCGCCCCTTAAAAGGGAAGCCGCGCATTTTCATCACCTACCGCCCAGAAGATAGCGCCGCCATTACCGAGCGGCTCTATAGCCGTTTTAGCGCGGCATTCGGCGTAGACCGCGTCTTTAAGGGGTTAGAGGCCAATGGTGATACAAGCGAAGATTATAAAATACGGCTGGCGCAGCATGTCATCGCCTGTGATATACAGCTTGTTATCATTGGGCGGCGTTGGGCGCGGACGCTGAAGCAATATAGTGAGGATGCCATCGACAATGTGCGGCTGGCGATTGAAGCGGGCTTACAAACACCGCGCCAAATTATCATCCCTGTGCTGGTCGATGGTGCGACGATGCCGGAGGAATTGCCCGACCCCATCAAAGCGCTGAAGCACTTAAAGCAGGCCATCATACGGGATGACCCCGATTTTAACCGCGATGCGCAATGGTTGATTGACCAGATTAACCGTTTCTTCAAGTTACCCCTGCCCAAGCGCAAGCGCCCCATACGGCGGACGCTGATTATGCTCTCCGCCACATTGATGGTCTATATGGCGTTGCGGCTATGGATTTTTAGCGCATTATAGCGGCATATCTAGCAAATAATCGGCGACAAAGCCACGATACCGTTCCCGCCACAATGTGGGCAGGGTACGCCATGCGCCCAAGTGGCCGCGGCATTGCTCTGCCCCACAGCGACACACCACATCGGAAGCGACAATCTCATATTCAGTCATGGCGTAGTCAAATGTGAGTTCGTCGCCTATGGCAATATCGCGGAAGGCGTAAAAATCGGGAATGCCATCCCCACTGGTTTTAACACCTAAATTGGGATTACAGGAATGGTTGAGGAATTTGGCGGGCGGCAGCGGGCGCAGGTGCTGGTCTGGGGCGATTTGGATGGTGTAGATGTCTTGCTCATCCGTGACTTCGCCCATAACACGCAAAACTAATTCACCGCGTTCGAAAGAGCGGCGGGCAAAAACAGCATAGCCGCGTTCGGTAATGCGCACTTCGATTGAGCCAAAACGGATGCTAGCACTAGGGCGGGATGACGGGTTATAGAGCGGGCTTAGCGGCATAGGTTTCGTTCCCCCAATTGTGGTTAAAAGACAAAAGGACGGGGAACTTTAGCGGTACAACTGAAAGATAATAGAGATGTTGTGCGGAACATGTTGACTGATATTGGTGTCCCCGTCCATGTCGCTTCATAATTAAGCATATGAGTGGTTAATATAAATGTCAAATAAAAAAGTTGCAAAAAATTCTTAAGGCACGGGGGCGATGCTGGCAAGAACCGTTTCAAATAACGCGAGGACATCCTCTGCAGGCGCTTCAGCAGAAAGTAGCGCAACATAGACCACGCGACCAGCTACAGCTAATTGCTCTATACGGCGAGTATCTGGCTCATTTAGCGGAGCATGGCTGATGATGATAGCCGTCTGCTCATCAGGCGCGATGAAGGCTACACGCTCTTCCTCACCAATGGCGGAGAGCTTGACAACTGTCCACGCTGGTGGAATCCATGCGCGAAAGCTTGCAGTCTGGTAGGTATCGCCATCAATCACAACAGGCGCGCCAACGGGCGTAATCTGTAGCGGGGGTGGTGGCGTTGTCGGCACCAGAAAACCCGCACGCATCACCCCAAAGGCGACAATCAGGGCGAGCAATAACAGCCCGCCCCAAAGCGATAACTTCCACAAAACACGGCGCGGCATCATGGCATTTGATTGGGCGCGCCATCAGCGGCGAGACCATCTAAACCAGCATCGGGTAAATCGCAGGAGACGAACCCAGACCAACGCTGCACACGCCATTCGCCGCTTTCATCTTGCGCGGTGTGGGTATAAATGCAAATGCCGCTATAGCCTTGATCATCCTCATAAGTGGCGATGAGCAATACATCCCACGTACCATCCCCGACAGGGCGAGAACGACGAAATACTACATTGAGGAAATCGCCCCACTCTGGTGGCGGGTAGCTTTGAATGCAGCCGCTGGCGCTGCCATCGGGGCAATTTTCGCGCACGGCATCTTGCAATTCGGGAGCGAGCAAAGCAAAAGCAGTCACCTCGTCGCCCGTCGCGGCGGCTTTGACGAAACGCACTGCCACATCGTATTGGGGTTCTGCTTCTGGTACAAAAACGGCGGTCATGGCGATGATGAGCACAATGCTCAAAATCAAGATGCCACCGCCAACTATCAAGATAAGTCGTCGTTGCATGGCGCAGCCTCTCTGTGATATGGGCAACTCTGGCGCACAATTGTACAGCCACAGCCTTATCCCGTCTACAGCGGACGGCGCGCTATTGCACAGGTTGGCGCGCATCGCGGGCATCGCGGATGGCGTCACGCATGCGCATCACTTCTGGGATAATGGCGACATCAACAGCGCCATGCCAATTCTTATGTTCAGAGAGGTATTCCACGCAAACATGCCCCTGATAATCAGCGTCATAAAGCTGGCCGATAATCTTTTCAATATTGAGGCGGCCTCGTTCAAAAGGCAGTTGAAGCTGGGCGCGGGCGGCCTGCCGCAGTTGGATATGGCGGGCGTGGGGCAACAGGTCTATGATGTCTTTTTCGCGCGCGTTGCCACAGAGCAGGTGCGCCCAATCGATAGTTAGGCGCAAGTTCGGCACGCGGTCGAGGTAGTAGCGGGCGGCCTCTGGTGTGGTAGCCATTGAATCGAGATGCGGCTCGATACTGAAAGGGAGCTGGGCTGTGGCGGCGGCTTGCGCCATTTCCGTGAGGGATTGGACGGTGCGGTCACGGGCGGCCTCGTCATCAGAGGGATAAGCGCGCCCTGGCGATACGGTAACGCCCTCAGCGCCAATCGCTTTAAGCACTGGCACCAGCGCCTTAAAAACGTTGACTTCTGTCTGGCGCTGTTTATCATCGGCGGCAGAAATGCGGGTGAGCATGAGGGTCACATCGCCAACCTTGAGATTAAACGTGCGCAAATCGGCAAGAATATCGGCGGCGACTTCACGCGGGTTGCGAATGGTGTGAACAGGGTTGAAATGCTTCCCCGCGCCAATATCAACATAGCGAAAGCCAAGGCGGGCAATTGTGCCCAGGGCTTCGCGCAGGGTGAGGTCATTAAAAGCCCAAGTGTGGCAGGAAATCTCCATAAACCGCGCTCCTTATTATCTCATACTAAGCCTAACACAAATTGGCCATATTCGGCACGGTGATGGTTACTCCTCACCTACATAACTCCACCCAAGCAATTGAATATATCTCCTTGCGTCTGAGCTGCTTTCAACAGGATACGGCATGATAGACACATAGGTGTTGTTGACAATGTCTAATATGCGCACAACATTCTCTTCATTCCACATTAAATAGGGTAAATATCTACCATCTGCTGACCAATTCCCCGTAATGATATTAAAACCGTCTTGGCAATGATCATACAATTGCCTTGTGGTTATATCTAAGGTAAATAAGGTGGCTAACCTATCACTACGGAAACGCCGTCCGAAGAAAGCAGCGCGATTATTAGGGCTTATAGCTCTGATTGTCAAAACTTTAAAAGATAAAGTTGTTCTATTGCCATCCAAACTCACTTGAAGCGGTTCATCATCTAGCGAGTAGAGTAGAATGGCGGAGCTATCGGGAAACCATTGTGTTGAAAAATCCCCATAAGTGCCTCTGAGATAGTCTAACACCACATTGCCATCACGGTCGACAATACGCCAGGTCAAATTGCCCGTTATGTGGTCAACTGTCTGATTAATGATTTCGTCAGTGGTGTAAAACAGGTATTCGCCATTAGGACTGACAAGGGCTGTGCCGTCTTGGTTAAACCGTAAGGCCAAATCCTCAGTTTGCCACAGATGGGTATCCACAATGCGTTCGTTCACGATGTCTACGGTAACCGTCTCGATACCATCCCAAATCGATGTGAACATAACATGCTCTTCATCGAGCCATTGAACCATTCTTTGACGCCGTTGGTAAAACGCTTCGGGCAGATTGATGGTGCGGCGTTCAAGGGTGCGAGTGTCAATGAGTTCAAGCTCATCCAAATACAGCCCCAGATAATCACCGTACCCACCTTGACGTGGTGTAGCAAGAAATCCTTCAGTGACATTGGCAGTAAGAATTTGCTGACCATTCGGACTCATAAGAAACCAAGCATTAGCCCAGCTCATCGTTGTATCATGCAGGCCGGTGCTGTCAGCATACCATAAAGCCCCGCGAGGGCGCTCATCATCAACATATAAGGGCATGGTGAAGAAGAAACGCAAGTTATCATCAAGTGTGTCGAGGGTGGTTTCCGTCGCGCACTGCTGCACCATCTGGGCGACAGTTACCTGTGTCAATAATAATATGAGCAGAATGAAGATTATTTTTCGCATTATGGCCTGTCCTCTACATAACTCCACCCAATCAACCAAATATATGCGCTTGCGTCTGAACTGAATTCAACAGGATACGGTAAAATAGAAATATAGGTGTTGTTGACAATGTCTAATATGCGCACAATATTCTCTTCATTCCACGTTAAATAGGGTAAATATCTACCGTCTGCTGACCAATTCCCCGTAAGGATATAAAAACCGTCTTGGCAATGATCATACAATTGCCTCGTGGTTATATCTAAGGTAAATAAGGTGGCGAACCTATCACTACGAAAACGCCGCCCGAAGAAAGCAGCGCGATTATTAGAGCTTATGGCTCTGATGCTCAAAACTTTAAAAGATAAAGTTGTTCTATTGCCATCCAAACTCACTTGAAGCGGTTCATCATCTAGCGAGTAAAGTAGAATGGCGGAGCTGTCAGGAAACCATTGTGTTGAAAAATCCCCATAAGTGCCTCTGAGATAGTCTAACACCACATTGCCATCACGGTCGATAATACGCCAGGTCAAATTGCCCGTTACAGTGACAGCTGTCAGATTAATGATTTCATCAGTGGTGTAAAATAGGTATTCGCCATTAGGACTGACAAGGGCTGTGCCGTACTGGTTAAACCACAAGGCCAAATCCTCAGTGTGCCACAGATGGGTATCCGCAATGCGTTCGTTCACGATGTCTACGGTAACCGTCTCGATACCATCCCAAATCGATGTGAACATGATATGCTCTTCGTCAAGCCACTGCTCGATTCCTTGTTTTCTTTGGTAAAAAGTTTCAGGCAAATCAAGTATTCGACTCTCTAGTGTATCTGTATCGATCAATATTAATTGATCAAAATAATCGCCTGCATAATCTCCGTAGCCCCCCTGAAGGGGTGTCATGAGGAAGCGTTCAGAGACATTGGCGACGAGGAGCTGTTTGCCGCTGGGACTCATGTAAAATCTCGCATCAGGCCAACTCATGGAGGTGTCGTGCAGGCCGGTGTTATCGGCGTACCACAAGGCGAAGTGGGGATACTCATCATCAACATATAAGGGCATGGTGAAGAAGAAACGCAAGTTATCATCAAGCGTGTCGAGGGTGGTTTCCGTCGCGCATTGTTGCACTGGTTGGGCAACAGTTATCTGGGTTGACAACAATATCAGTAGAATGAAGATTATTTTTCGCATTATGGCCTGTCCTCTAGATAACTCCACCCAATCAACCAAATATATGCACTTGCATCAGCATCTGATTCAGGGGGATATGGCATGATAGACACATAGGTGTTGTTGACAATGTCCAATATACGAATGTCACTGCTATTGTCCCCCAACAACGTATACGGCAAGTAACGCT